>DAIMFV010000060.1:0-6065 GCA_036724365.1 Acidimicrobiales bacterium
GGTCGCACAGGATGCACCGCTCACGGTCGAGGTAGACGTTGTCGGAGATGGAGATCGGCTTCTCGTAGTGCCGCTTCTCCTCCACGAACCGGCTCTCGCCCGGGCCGAAGCTCACGGCGTGGTCCTGCAGCGGGCACTCGCCGCCCTTGTCGCAGACCGGGCAGTCGAGCGGGTGGTTGATGAGCAGGAACTCGAGGATCCCCTCCTGCGCCTTCTTCACCCGCGGGGTCTCGGTCTCCACCTTCATGTCGGGCGTGACCGACACCATGCACGACGGCTGGAGCGCGGGGCCCCGGCCACCGTCGATGTCGACGAGGCACATCCGGCACATGCCGACCGGATCCATGCGGTGGTGGTAGCAGAACCGGGGGATGTAGGTACCGGTGCGCTCGGCGGCGTCGATGACCAGTTCGCCGGGGCGGGCGTCGATCTGCTTGCCGTCGATGGTGATCGAGACCGAGGTCTCGGCGGGGGCGTCAGACACCGGCACGCACCTCCTCGGTGGCGGCGGGGACGACGGGGCCCACGAACGCAGGGCCCTTCACCTCGACGTCGATCTCGACCGGACCGCCGAGGTAGGCCTCGAACTCGTCCTTGAAGCGCATCACCGCCGAGGCGATGGGCGAGGTGGCCGACTGGCCCAGCGGGCAGATGGTGGTCTGGGTGGGCGGCCAGTTCATGCCCACCGAGATGTTGTCGCACACGTCGAGGAGGAGGTTGAGATCTTCGGGGCGGCCGTGGCCGTCGAGGATGCGCTGGAGGATCTTCTCCAGCCAGCTCGTGCCCTCGCGGCACGGGGTGCACTTGCCGCAGGACTCCCGCGCGAAGAACCGGACCAGGCGGAGACAGGCCTTCACCATGTCGGTGTCCTCGTCGAACACCACGATGGCACCCGAGCCGAGCATGGTGCCGAGCTTGCCGACGGCGCCGGCCTCCAGGGGCACGTCGAGGTGCTCGGGGTACAGCCACGGCGCCGACGCCCCACCGGGGATGAACGCCTTGAGCTCCTTGCCGGCGCGGATGCCGCCGCCGTACTCGGGCGCGTAGAGCAGGTCTCGGAAGGTGGTGACCCCGAACTCGACCTCGTACACGCCGGGGCGGTTCACGTGGCCCGACACCGCGAAGATGCGGGTGCCCTTGGAGTTCTCGGCGCCCAGCGCGGCGAACGCCGCCCCACCGTTGTGGATGATCCACGGCAGGTTGGACAGCGTCTCCACGTTGTTCACGATGGTGGGCTGCAGGTACAGGCCCTTGGCCGCCGGGAAGAACGGAGGCTTGAGCCGGGGCATGCCCCGGTTGCCCTCGAGGCTCTCGATGAGGGCGGTCTCCTCGCCCACGATGTAGGCACCCGCGCCCCAGTGGAGCACCACGTCGACGGAGAAGTCGGTACCGCAGATGTCCTTGCCCACGAAGCCGGCGGCGTAGGCGTCGTTGAGGGCCTGGGCGATCCGCTCCTGGGCCAGGGCCATCTCACCACGCACGTACAAGAAGGCCTGCGAGCAGCCGACCGCGTAGCAGGCGATGAGGACGCCCTCGATGAGCTGGTGGGGGTCCCGCTCCATGAGGAGCCGGTCCTTGTAGGTACCGGGCTCGGACTCGTCGCCGTTCACCACCAGGTAGCGGGGGAACACGCCGGGCGGGCAGAAGCCCCACTTCACCCCGGCCGGGAAGCCGGCGCCCCCGCGCCCGAGCAGGGAGGCGCTCTTGACCTCTTCGATCACGTCGTTGGGCTTCTTGGCGAGTGCGTCGCGCAGGCCCTGGTACCCGCCGGTGGCGAGGTAGCGCTCGAGGGTGTGGCCCTCGGGGTCGTCGAAGCGGCCGGTGATGATCTTCGGGGCGTCGGTGACGGTCACGAGCCCTGCTCCTCTGCACTCGCGTTCTTCGCCAGCCACACCGGCTCGGGCGCGCCCTTGGGGTCGGCGGGGCCGGCGGCGCGATCGGCGGGGATGTGCTGGCGGATCCGGGCGAGGGTGCCGTGGGGGGGGATCTCGTCCTTGCGCTTGCCGGCCCGCAGGTCGTCGACGAGGGCGTCGAACTCGTCGTTGGTGATCTTGTGGAAGTAGCGGTAGTTCACCTGCAGGCAGGGCGCCTCGGTGCACGCCGCGATGCACTCCACGTCTTCGATGGTGAACTTGCCGTCGGGGGTGGTGCTGCCGGCCTTGATGCCCAGCTTGTGCTCGGCGTGGTGGAGCAGTTCCTCGCCTCCCATGATCTGGCAGGCGATGTTCGTGCAGATGTTCACGAGGTAGGTGCCGACGGGTTCCCGCTTGAACATCTCGTAGAAGGAGCACGTGCCGAGGACCTGGGCGGGGGTGGTGCCCACCAGTTCGGCGATGTGCTCCATGGCGTCGTCGGTGATGTGGCCGTCCTGCTCCTGGGCCAGGTGCAGCAGGGGGATGGTGGCCGACTTGGCCACGGGGTACCGCGCCACGATCTCGAGCGCGGTGGTGAGGTTCTGGTCGTTGAATCTGGCCATCGTCGCTACCGGTCCACTTCGCCCATGATTGGGTCGACGCTGGAGATGATCGCCACGGCGTCGGCGATCAGGCCACCGTGCATGAGGTGCGGGAGGACCTGGAGGTTCACGAAGCTCGGCCCCCTGATGTGCATGCGGTACGGGGTGGCCGACCCGTCGGAGACGAGGTAGCACCCGAGCTCGCCGCGGGGGGACTCGACGGCCACGTACACCTCGCCCTCGGGGACCTTGAACCCCTCGGTGAAGAGCTTGAAGTGGTGGATGAGGGCCTCCATCGACTCGTCGATGCGGGCCCGCGGCGGCGGGGTGACCTTCTTGTCCTGCACGCGGTAGTCGCCCTCGGGCATGCGCTCGATGCACTGGCGCAGGATCCGCATGGACTCGCGCACCTCGTTGAGGCGGATGGCGTAGCGGTCGAAGGAGTCGCCGTAGGTGCCCACCACCACGTCGAAGTCGACCTCGTCGTATGCGAGGTAGGGCATGGAGCGACGCAGGTCCCAGGCGTAGCCCGTGGAGCGCAGGATGGGGCCGGTGGCCCCCAAGGCCAGCGCCTCCTCGGTGGTGATGGTGCCGACGCCCTGGAGCCGTTCCCGCCAGATCGGCTGGTTGGTCATGAGGACCTCGTAGTCCTCGAGCCGCTCGGGGATCTTGTCGAGGTACGCGGTGAGGCGGTCCTCCCACCCGTCGGGCAGGTCGGCCGCGGTGCCACCGACCCGGATGAAGTTGTGGTTCATCCGCAGCCCGGTGATGGCTTCGAGGATCCGCAGCCCCTCCTCGCGCTCACGCCAGCCGTAGATCATCATCGACGACGAACCGAGGTCCATGCCGTTGGTGGCCAGGAACAAGAAGTGGGAGGTGAGGCGGTTCAGCTCGCACATCAGCATGCGGATCCACGTGGCGCGGGGCGGCAGTTCGACGCCCAGGAGCTGCTCGGCGGCCAGGCAGAAGACCAGCTCGTTGAAGATCGGCGAGGCGTAGTCCATCCGGGTGACGTTGGTGCCGCCCTGGAGGTAGGTGAGCTGCTCGGCCGTCTTCTCCATGCCGGTGTGCAGGTAGCCGATCACCGGCTTGGTGCGCAGCACGGTCTCGCCGTCGAGCTCGAGCATCAGCCGCAGCACGCCATGGGTGCTGGGGTGCTGGGGCCCCATGTTGATGATGGTGGTCTCGGCCTCGTCGGGGCCGCTCGTGTAGGCCTCGGCCTCGGCCTCGGACATGCGGAGCACCGCGCCCACCTCGCGCAGCACCTCGACGCCCCCGGCCACGGCGCGCGTCTCCATCTCCTGAGCGCCCTCGTCGGTGAGGTGGGTGTCGGCGTTGGCCGCGCTGGCGGTGGTGGGATCGGTGACGGTCATGGGATCTCGGAAGGGCGGGGGATGGCGCTCACCGCGGGGCGGGAGCGTCCTTGAACTGCACGGGGATGCGGCCGATGGCGTAGTCCTTGCGGAGCGGGTGGCCCTGCCAGTCCTCGGGCATGAGGATCCGTGTGAGGTCGGGGTGGCCGGAGAAGGTGATGCCGAACAGGTCGAACACCTCGCGCTCCATGGCTTCGGTGCCGGGGTGCTCGGCGAACAGCGAGGGCACCTCGGGATCCGCCTCGGGCACCTGCACCCGAAGGCGGAGCCGCTCGCGCCGGGCGTGGGAGATGAGGGTGACCACCACCTCGAACCGCTCCGGCTCGACACCGGCCGGGAGGGTGCGGTGCGGGTTGGCGAGGTGGTCGACGGCGGTGACGTCGAGGCACTGCAGCCAGCCCTCGTGGCGGAGGGTGCGCACCAGGTCGACCAGCTCCTGGCGGGACGGGTGGGCCACGAACTGGCCGTGGTCGCGGGTCACCACGGCACCGTGCAACAGCTCGGGCTCGGCGGTGACGGGCTCCTCGGGTGCCTCTACGGGTACATCGCTCATGTCAGGGCCGGCCCAGGGTGATGAGCTGCGGCGCCCGCTGACCGTCGAGCTGGGTGACGGTGAGGCCGGCGCCGCCGCCGGTCTCGCCCCGACGCCGGAAGATGTCGCCGTCGGCGATCTTCTCGTGGAGGGTGCCGATGGCGTGGATGAGGGTCTCGGGCCCGGGCGGGCAACCGGGGGCGTAGACATCGACCGGCACGACCTGGTCGACGCCCTGCACGATGGCGTAGTTGTTGAACATGCCGCCCGAGCTGGCGCACACGCCCATGGAGATGACCCACTTGGGTTCCATCATCTGGTCGTAGATCTGGCGCAGGACGGGGGCCATCTTCTGGCTCACCCGACCGGCCACGATCATGAGGTCGGCCTGGCGCGGCGAAGCCCGGAAGACCTCCATGCCGAAGCGGGCGAGGTCGTAGTGCGAGCCGCCGGCGCCCATCATCTCGATGGCGCAGCAGGCCAGGCCGAAGGTGGCCGGCCACATGCTGCGGGTCCGGGCCCACTTGACGACGTCTTCCACCTTGGCGGTGATGACGTTGTGGTCGAGGGTCTCCAGCCCGTTGCTGAAGTCGAGGCCCATCAGGCCGCCGCCCCGTGGTCGGTGGAACGGGGTTCACGGCCGTCGGCGCCCACCCGGCGCACCGTGGTGGTGGCGGTGCGGGCCACGCTCACGACGCCACCGGTGGCGAGGCGGCGCACCGACTGCACCGGACCCCAGTCCAGGGCGCCGTTGGCGATCAGGTAGAGGAACGAGGCGAACACCGCGATGGCGAACACGACCATCTCGACCAGGCCGAACACCCCGAGCTCACGGTGGATCACCGCGTACGGGTACAAGAAGATGATCTCGATGTCGAAGACGATGAAGATCATCGCCACCAGGTAGAAGCGCACCGGGAACCGCTCGGGCGGCTGTTGGCCGGGGACGATGCCGCACTCGTACGGCGCGGCCTTGGCAGCCGACGGCCGCTTGGGGCTCACGGCCTTGGACATCACGAGGCTGGACCCGGCGAAGCCGGCGCCCAGCACCAGCATCACCAGCACCGGAAGGTACTGGCCCATGGCTCAGGCTCCCCCGATGGGAGCGGCCCGCTGCTTGTCGGCCAGCTTGTCGCGTCGGTGGAGGCTCTGGGCCAGCACCGCGAAGACCAGGCCCGATGCGATGGTGAAGCCGATGGTGGGCTGGCGCAGCGCGCCGCGGTCGCGGTGGAGGACCACGGTCACCACCGGGGCGTCCTCGTCGATCACGGGCTGGGGCGGCGCCTGCCCGGGCTTGGTCTCCTGCGGGATCACGGCCTGGAGCTGCACTGCGGCGTAGAAGGGATCGTGGCGGCCGAGCTTGGCCGTGTTGACCACCTCGTACACCGCCCGGCCGAGCGTGGAGTCATCGGTGCGGGGGGTCTCGCCACCGGTGAGGTAGCCGGTGAGGAACACGAAGTCCGAGGTGCTCTCGAACAGGCCGGAGGCCACCAGGTACTCCTGGGTGGCGGCCTGGGTCTCACCGGTGAACTTGTTGGAGGTCTCGAGGATGACCCAGCCACCGTCGATCTGCTCGTTGATCTGGTCGCGGACCTCCTCGGAGGCGCCGGCCAGATCGCCGAGGAGGGGGTCCTTGGCGTCGGCGGGGAACTCGGCGAGCAGGTCCTCGTCGGCGTCGCGCAGCTCGACCGGGTCGGGCAGGTCG
>DAIMFV010000060.1:6075-16003 GCA_036724365.1 Acidimicrobiales bacterium
CTGGGCAACGGCAGCGTTGCGGCCACGTCGACCCGGGCCCCGTCGGGGGCCGATGGTGGGCCCTGGATCGTGTCGATGACCTTCCACGAGGGGGCCGGGCCCAGGTAGCCGATGCCGTAGATGGCCCAGATGAAGCCCATCACGAAGAACCACCCGGCGAGACCGGTGAGGGCGAGCTGGAAGCCGAGTCGGGCCCCGCTGTTGGTGCCCAGGATGAGGGCGACCGAGCCGTAGAGCACGACCACGCCCACCAGGACCGAGAGCAGGCCACGGAACCCGGGGGTCCACGACAGGCCGGCGAGTAGTTCGAGGGTCATCGGTTCAGGCTCCGTACGTACTGGACGATGGCGACAACCTGGTCTTGGGTCATCATGGCCCCGTCCTCGGCCGTACCGGCCTCACGGGGGGTGACGCTCACCTCGTTGGCGTCGGTGTGGGCTTCGATGGCCGGCACCACGCAGAAGCCGGGCATGCGGCCGGTGCCCATGCCGTTCCGGCCGTAGCGCGCGCCCTGGTCCGAGCCGGTGCAGACGAAGTTGGTCATCTGGGTGGCACCCATGGAGCCACCCTCGAACTGGTTGTTCACGTTGGTGAGCGGCGGACCGAACGCACCACCGCCGTCCTGTTCCTTCTCACCGTAGGACCAGCCCTTGGTGTGGCAACGACCGCAGGAGTAGGCGCCGCCGGCGAACCCGTCGTCGTAACCCATGTTGAAGAGCGCCTCGCCCTCGCTCGCGTACATGGGCGGGCACGAGTCGGTGGGCACCTCGGCGGGGTCGAAGGCCTCGAGCTCATCACCGGACAGGCCCTGGCGAGCCTCCTCGACCCGGGCATCGACGCAAGCCTGATCTCGGCGGGCCATCATGTCGGTGAGCTGGCCGGCCACCTCGGCCTGGGCCTCGGCCGGGGTGAGCTGGAAGCTCTCCATGTAGTCGATGAGGTTCTGGAGGTTCTGGGTGGTGAGGGGGCCGCCGCCCTTGGCACCCCAGGCCGGCATCGGCGAGAACGGACGGCCGTACTCGAGGATGTAGCGGACCTCGTCGCGGTCGAAGCGCAGGAGCACCGTGTTCAGGGCCGGACCCTGCCAGGTCACTTCCTTCACGAACCGTCCGTCGGCATCGGTGATGGTGTACGGGGTGGCCGCACCCACACCCTCGGCCCCGTGGCAGAAGGCGCAGTTGAACCCGCCCTCGGCGGTGGTGGCGAACATCTTCTCGCCGCGGTGCACGAACTTGCGCTTCATGTCGGCGACGGCGTTCTCCTGCCGACCGGGCTCCTGGAGCCAGTAGAGGGGCAGACCGACGCCCACGATCACCAGCCCGAGCAGGCCGAGGCTCAACGTGCGGTCGAGCTTGCGACCCTCGAGCTCCTCGTCGGAGAGGTAGGGCTTGCGGTTGGCGGCGAGCTCGATCTCCGAGCCGACCTCGGGCCGGGCCCGACGGATGTTGGTGAAGGCGTAGACCGCGCCGATCAGGAACGACAGGAGGAGCAGGACGATCCCGATGGAGGTCTGGGTGCTGGCAGCGAAGAGCATCAGTGGGAACCACCTGAGACGCAGTGGGGGCCTTCGGCTTCTTGGCCCGTGGTGTTGGTGCCGATGGGCGGGCCCTGGATGATGGCGCCCGTGTCCACAGTGAGAGAACCGCCGCTCACCGACATGGCGAAGCGGTCGAGACCGCGAGGGGCCGGGCCGGCCTTCTTCTCACCGGCGGCGTTGTAGTACGAGCCGTGGCAACCGCACTCGAACCACTTGGAGGTGGCACACGACGGCACGCGGCAGCCCAGGTGCACGCACTTCTGGTAGAGGGCGATCACGCCCGCCTCCATGCCGGCCAGCTCCGCCGGGCTGTACACGGCCCGGGCCTTCTCCAGCGCGTTGGCCGGGTAGGCCGTGATCCACATGCGGCCCTCCGGGTAGTACGCGAAGCCGCCGCCGTTCTGGATGGCGGCCTCGATGTCGACCAGCTTGCCCACGCTGATCTTGGAGCCGAACCCGCCGCCGGCGGTGGGCCACAGGAAGGCGAGCACCGCAGCACCGAAGCCGCTGAGACCCAGGATCATGCCGCCGACCAGCGAGCGGTTCAGGAACTGGCGACGGTTCACGCCGACCTCGTCGGCGTCGGGCGCAACGAAGGGGGCGGGCGGGGCCGGCTCGCTCACCGGCACCAGGTCGCCACCCTTGCGGGCCAGCTGGGCGGCGCGCTCCACCTCGCGACCGGTGGTGCCCTCGAGCAGGGCGTTGGGCTTGCGGCTCTTGCGGTCCCGGGCGCGCGTCTCACGGGAGAGGTGGCCGGTGGCGCTGCCGGCCTCACGGCGGCGTAGCGACGTGAAGATCACGAAGCCGGCCGCGAGGCACAGGACCGGGATGACGATGACGAGGATGTCCATGTCTTCCTCCTACAGCTCGAAGAAGAGGCCCTCGGCCCACGGGAAGATGAAGAGCTGCCCGGGGCCTCGGAAGAACGAGCCGATGATGGTGAGGGTTGCGCAGGCCATCATGAAGATGGTGAAGAGCGAGATCGCGAACTTGCGGTTCTCGGGCTTCTGCGAGGGGTTGCGGTCGATGTAGGGGGCGAACATCAGGCCGGCCATGCCCATGCCCGGCAGGAGCACGCCGGCCACCATCGGGTGGAACATGGTGAGCATCTCCTGGAGACCGAGGAAGTACCACGGCGCCTTGGAGGGGTTCGGCGTCTTGTTGATGTCGGCCAACTCGAGCAGCGGTGCGTTCACGAAGATCGAGAACACGAGGGTGAAGCCCAGGCACATGAGGGCGGCCACGAACTCGATCGAGAGCAGGTGGGGCCAGACGTGGACCTTGTCCTGGGGGCTGGCCTTGACGTCTTGGATGGAGCCCGACTTGACCACCGTGAGCAGGCGCTGGGTGTGCCCGCCCGGTCCGGCGGCGAGCGGCGGACCCGACTGGGCGGGGGCGGCCGGCGATGCGGCGGTGGCGACGGCGGTGCCGCCACCTACGGCGGCTTCGGCCTCGCCGCCCGCGGCGTTGGCCCGGGCCGCCTTGGCCCGCTCGAGCAGGTGGGCGGGGATCTTGCTGTCGGCGTCGGACGCAGAGGCGGCGGCCGCCGGTGCAGCCTCGGCCGGGGCCGCGCCTTCGGCGGCCTTGGCGGCAGCCTTGGCCTTGGCCTCTTCGGCCCGCTTGCGGAGGTGTTCTGGGATCTCGGTCATGACAGGTTCCTCCGCGGCCTACAGCGGACCGCTGATGCCGCCGTCCTTGCGGACACGCCAGAAGTGGATGGCCATGAAGATCACGATCACGAAGGGGAGCATGAGCACGTGCAGCACGTACCAGCGCAACAACGTGTCGGTGCCGATCTCCGAGCCACCGAGGAGCACGAAGCGCACCTGGTTACCGAAGACCGGGGTGTAGCCCATCATGTTGGTACCCACGGTCACGGCCCAGAGGGCGAGCTGGTCCCACGGCAGCAGGTAGCCGGTGAACGAGAGAAGCAGGGTGAGCAGCAGCAGCACCACGCCGATGACCCAGTTGAACTCCCGGGGCGGCTTGTAGGCGCCGTGGTAGAAGACGCGGGCCATGTGCAGGAACACCGACAGCACCATGAGGTGGGCCCCCCACCGGTGCATGTTGCGCACCAGGAGCCCGAAGGTGACCGAGGTCTGCAGGGCGTAGATGTCGTTCCAGGCCTGCGCCGCGGTGGGCCGGTAGAAGAACATCAAGAAGATGCCGGTGACCGTGAGCAGGATGAAGAGGAAGAAGCTGAGCCCGCCCAGGCAGAGCGTGTAGCTCACCTTCACGGCGTGGCGCTTCACCTTCACCGGGTGCAGGTGGTACAGCACCGAGTTCATGATCACGTAGGAGCGGTTCCGGGGGCTGTCGGTGTAGCCCTTCCGGAAGATGGACCCGGGACGGAAGATCGAGTTCCAGGCCTGGGAGGCCTGCACCTTGTCGGTGAGCTCGCCCACCTTCTCGTTCATCCGGTCGGCGGGGCCGCCCTTGTTCTGCATGGTCTTGGCCATCGGTGACTACATCTCCCGATCGTGCGGGCCGTTGGGACGGATGGTGGTGGACACGGCGGAGGCGCTCATCCGAGGCGCATCCCGTAGCCGTACCCGTGGGTGTTGGTGCGCTGGTGCCCGTCGCCGTTGGCGGCCGGGTCGCCCACCTTGCCCAGGATGATCACACCGGTGGGGCACCGGTCGACGCAGAGGGCGCAGCGGGTGCACACGTCGTCGTCGATGAGGAACACCACGTTGTCGCTGGGGTCGACGCCCGGGCGCTCGGTGCCGTCGGCCTCGGCGATCGAGTCGGGCGACACCATGTGGATGCACTTCCACGGGCAGATGTCGACGCAGCCCTCGCACATGATGCACTCGGACTGGTCGATGTGGATGAACTGCTTGGGCTTGACCGCCTTGGCGAGGTAGTCGGCATCCACTTCGACCAGCGCGTAGTCGGAGCGGAACTCCGGCATCGGCGGGTTCGCGTCGGTCTTGGACATGGGATCAGGCCTTCACCAGCGGACGACCGTAGGTGGAGGTCTCGACCGCGTCGGTCTTCTTGTCTCCCCGGCCCTGCCAGACGGCCCAGAGGACGATGGAGACCACGAAGGCGATCATGTAGATGTTCACGGCGATGAAGTCGGACAACGTGGCCTTGGTGATGACCACCGGGAAGTCCTGGAGCCAACCGGTGGAGCCGGGGCCGATGAGGATGGCGTCGGAGCGCATGGCCAGCGGGCCCTGGGAGTAGGCGAGCCACTGGTGCGGCACCACGCCGAACGCCCAGAACAGGCCGAACGTGACGTACATGGCGGCGACCATGGCCTCACCCCAGCTCAGGGGCGTACCCACCGGGCGACGCTTGGCGTAGAGCACCACGCCGAGCGCGAAGAGCACCATGACGATCAACGAGCCCGTGAAGGCGACGTTGGCGAATCCCTTGGCGACCGACGTGACGATGATCTCGGGTCCTGCAGCAACGATCATCCCGGTCGACACCTCCTCGTGACTTGGTTCACAATCAGTGGGCTCGGCCGCGGGTGAGGCTCGCGGGCGGGCGGTGATCACGGTCTAGCACGCGCCCCTCCGCGGCTCACAGTTGGCGGACCGAGGTGGCCACGGCCCGTTCGCACCCGGCCCGGACGGGCCGCCCGGTGGACGCCGCGGGCCCACCCGGGGGCTCGCCCGGCGCTCAGGAACCCGACAGGACGCCCACCCGGCCGCGGCCCATCCCCTCGCCACCACGACGGTCCTTCGTCGTCGTGCGGTCGCGGCTGGGCTCTCCCGCCTCACCCGGTGGCGGACCGCGCCCGACGCCCGATCCGCGACCGCTCGCAGGCCCGCGGGCACCGGTGGGCGCCACTTGGTGGCGCCCAAGGACCCACGCCTAGAGTGGCCGCGTTACTGCCCCGGGGCCGTCCGGGGCGCAGTGAGCTCCCCCCTGCGGAGGACGTCGTGACCGAAATCCCCGAGCACCTGCTGAAGCGGGCCGCGCAGCGCCGAGCCGCCCTCGGCGGCGGCGAGGCACCGGCCGACGCGCCCGCGGGCGATGCTCCGGCAGCCGCCGCTCCCGCCGGTGAGGCCAAGGCGGCCGCCCCGGCCAAGAAGGCGCCGGCTCCGCTCCCCACGCTCGACGACCAGCCCGCCAAGGTCACGCCCGACATCCCCGTCGTGGCGGCGGCCAAGGCCCGCAAGCGCGCCCCGTACTGGGCCACCGCCCTGCTGGCCTCGCTGCCGCTGTGGGCCTTCATGTACGTGTTCTCCATCGCCCAGCCCCCCGCCGGAGCCAACGACCCCCTCGCCATCGGCGCCGAGGTCTACACGCCGTGCGCCGGCTGCCACGGCAGCGACGGCGGCGGCGGCACCGGGCCGCAGCTCAGCGACGGCCAGGTGAACGACACCTTCGCCGATCCCCTCACCATGGTCCACTGGATCCGCTTCGGCGCCGCCGAAGGGGCCCGGGCCAACGGCACCTACGGCGACCTCACCCGCCCCGGCGGCCCGCACAACACCAGCACCTACTCCAGCAGCATGGCCGGCTGGGAGCTCACCCCCGAGGAGATGGCCGCGGTGGTCATCTACGTCCGTGAGGAGCTGGCCGGAGGCGACCCCGCCGAGGACCCCAACTTCAACGCCGAGCTCTTCGCCGAGGACGCCGTTGCGCTCGAGGCCATGGTCGAGGCCGTGTACGAGATCGGCCCCACCGGCGACCCCGACGTGTCGGGCATCGAAGGCGCCGAGACCCCGGAGGGCTGAGCCGCGGCGGCCCCGGCCGCCGGCGCCGCCCACCCGGCCAACCGACCTGTCCGACCGGCCTGACCAACCCGGCCCGACCGCACCGCCCGGACGAACGCCAGGACCACGCACCATGACCGACGCCACGGCCGACCCCCAGCCCGGCCCCCGCGCCGCGGTCCCCGAGCGCACCGACGTGCTGGTGGTGGGGGGCGGACCGGCCGGTGCCGCCACCAGCTACTGGCTGGCGCGGGCCGGCCGCCACGTCACCTGTGTGGAACGCAAGACCTTCCCGCGCGACAAGACGTGCGGCGACGGCCTCACCCCCCGGGCCGTGAAGCAGCTCGCCGACATGGGGCTCTACGACGCCCTGCTCCCCTACCACCGCTACACCGGCCTGCGGGCCCTGGCCCACGGCGTCACCGTGGAGCTGCAGTGGCCCCAGCACCCGGTGTACCCCGACCACGGCTTCGTGGTGCGCCGGCGCGACCTCGACCAACTGGTGTTCCAGCATGCGGCCGACGCGGGCGCCCACTGCCACCAGGGCACCGAGGCGGTGGCCCCCATCGTGCAGAACGGGCTCGTCACCGGCGCGGTGGTGAAGGACAAGGCGTCGGGCACCACCCGGGAGATCCGGGCCCGCTACGTGGTGGTGGCCGACGGTGCCAACTCCCGGTTCGGTCGGGCCCTGGGCACCGCCCGCAACCGCGAGTACCCCCAGGGCATGGCCATCCGCACCTACTACGAGAGCCCGCTCCACGACGACCCGTGGATCGAGAGCGCCCTCGACGTGCGGGATCGCAACGGCAACTCGCTCCCGGGCTACGGCTGGATCTTCCCGGTGGGCGACGGCACCGTCAACGTGGGCATCGGTCTGCTGTCCACCTTCCGAGACTGGCGCAACGTCAACACCTCCCACCTCATGACCGAGTGGGCCGCCACCGCCCCCTCCTACTGGGGCATCGACCCCGACAGCCCGGTGGCCCCGCCCACCGGTGGTCGCATCCCCATGGCCGGATCGGTCAACCCCAAGGTGGGCCCCACCTGGGCGGTGGTGGGCGACGCCGCCGGCTCGGTGAACCCGTTCAACGGCGAGGGCATCGACTACGCCTACGAGACCGGCCGCATGGTGGCCGACCTGCTCGACGAGTCGCTGCGCACCGGCAGCGGCATGCCCCTCCAGCGGTACCCGCACCTGTTGGAGGAGGAGTACGGCCTCTACTTCAAGGTGGCCCGCCTGTTCGCCAAGGTGATCGGCCAGCCGGTGCTCATGCGAGAGCTCACCCGGGTTGGCATCCGCTCGCGCAGCCTCATGGACTGGGTGCTGCGCATCATGGCCAACCTGCTCCAGCCCGACGAGATCGGCCCCGCCGAAGCCGCCTACAAGGCCGCCGCCGCCATCGTGAAGCGGGTCCCCGACCCCCTCCCCTGAGCCAGCGACGCGTACGACCGGGCTCGGCCCATGCCGCCCGATCAGCTCGCGATCGCACCTAGAAATAGTAACGAGTCATGTTAGTATTTCCAGGTGATCGATCGGAAGCGTTCGCGGGCAGAGTTGCAGGCCGCGCTCAACCGGGCTCCGGTGGTGCTGCTCACCGGGCCGCGCCAGGCCGGTAAGTCGACGCTCGCGAGTCAGGTCGTCGACCCGGCGTCTGACCATCGCTTCGACCTGGAAGACCCTCGGGACGACGCCCGACTCGGTGATCCCACGCTCACCCTGTCGCACCTCGAGGGCACGGTGGTGATCGACGAGGCCCAGCGCCGACCGGACCTGTTCCCGATCCTGCGGGTGCTGGTCGACGAAGACCGTCGCAACGGCAGATTCCTCGTGCTCGGTTCGGCATCGCCCGACCTGGTCGGCCTGGCCGCCGAGAGCCTCGCCGGCCGGGTCACCCTCGTCGAGCTACCCGGCCTGGACCTGGCCGACGTGGGCGGCGAGCGGCTCGACGGCCTCTGGCTGCGCGGGGGGCTCCCACCGGCGTTCACCGCCGCCACCGACGCGGCCTCGGCGGCATGGCGGGAGGACTACATCCGTACCTTCCTGGAACGCGACCTCGCGAACCTGGGCGTCCGCACTCCCGCCACCACCATGCGCCGGTTCTGGACGATGGTGGCCCACTACCACGGCCAGACCTGGAACGGCGCAGAGCTGGCGCGCAGCCTGGCAGTGTCACAACCGACGGTCCGCCGCTACCTCGACGCCCTGACCGATGCCCTGGTGCTCCGCCAACTCCAACCGTGGCACACCAACCTGGGCAAGCGGCAGGTCCGGTCGCCCAAGGTCTATGTGCGCGACACCGGCCTGTTGCACCGCCTGTTGGGCATCGATGACCGACATGCCCTGCTCGGCCACCCCAAGCTCGGCGCGAGCTGGGAGGGCTTCGTGATCGAGCAGCTGCTCGCCCGCCTGGGAGCACCCGCTGCGTGGTTCTGGGGAACCCACGCCGGCGCCGAGATCGACCTCGTGCTCCATCAGCGCACCGAGCGGATCGGCGTCGAGGTGAAGCGGACCGACTCGCCGAGGCTCACCCCGTCGATCCGCACCGCCATCGGCGACCTGGACCTGGCCCGGGTCGTGGTCGTCCACGCCGGTACCGACCGGTACCCCCTTGCCGCTGACGTGGAGGCCATCGGCGCCGCGGAACTGCTCACCAGTGGCCTGCCCCTATCCGGGCCGCGATAGCTGGCAGCGCCGTTCCTCGCCGGGCGATGGACCAGGACGACGACCCCGCTACGTCCTCGGTCCAGCAGCGGGACAGTTCAACTTGGTTTCACAGCCACGAGACCGCAATGAGAAGCAGGCCCCCCAACCCCACGATGGGCAGTGTCACGGCGGCGACGCGGTCGAATGTGGAATCAAATGACGCATAGCGCCTCGCGCGATACGGCCATCCATCCCAGACCGTGATCTTGGAGATTCCCGCTGCCGCTAGCACACAGAGAAACTCGCCCAGTCGACGCATCGGTCACGGGGCCTGCCTGGGCAGTCCGTCGAGGAGGTCGTCGACGGTGTAGCGGCCGGCTCGCAGGTGGTGGGCGCCGAGGGTGAGGAGGTCGCCGTCGGCCTGGGCCCGCTTGAGCTGGCCGAAGGTGAACTCGCGACCCGGGACCGCGGCGTCGGTGTGGTCTGCGCCGACGACCTGGATGAACACGCCGGTGGGTGGGCCGCCCTTGTGGAGCTGGCCGGTGGAGTGCAGGAACCGGGGGCCGGGGCTCAAGGTGACGGCGACGCGCAGGGCGTCGCGCAGTTCCAGGCGCACGCCCTCGAGCGCGTCGTAGTCGTCGCTCGCCGGGTCGAGGTAGGCGTGGATCGACACGTAGTCGCCCGGGACCACCGAGCCCAGCAGGTCGGTCAACGGCGGCGACGCCGGGAGGTCGACGGGGCCGGCCAGCACCCGGCTGGTGGCGTCCTTGGCCTCGGCCACGTTGGGCTGGTCGAAGGGGTTCACGCCCAGGACCGCGCACGCCAGGGCGGTGGCCACCTCCCACACCAGCACCTGGGAACCGAGGTCGACCGGATCGGGCAGGGTGAGCTGGGCCACCGGTTGGCCGGCGGCGGCCAGCGCCTCGAGCCCCAGCGGGTGGTCGACCTGGCCGATGGCCACCACGAGGCGATCGGGGCCGTACACGTCGGCCGGGCCGATCGGCTCGTCGACGACCGGCACCACCCCGGTGCCGGCCTTGCCGGGGGACTCCGCCACCCGCCGGTCCCCCC
>DAIMFV010000061.1:0-15913 GCA_036724365.1 Acidimicrobiales bacterium
CGGGCCCCCCCCGGGCCGGTGCCTGCCGGGGTCACCGGCGGCCGGTCCGTGCCCCGCGCCCCCGCCGCCAGGGCGCGGGGCCCGCCGGTCGATCCCGCCGCCGCCCGCCACCGGCTCCAGCGCGAGCTCACCGCCCACGCCGGCGTGCTGCGCGACGCAGCATCGCTCGACGCCGCCCTCACCACCGTCACCGAGCTGCTGGCCGCCCCCCGTGGCGACGCGGTCGCCGACCACGAGCTGCACAACCTGGCCACCGTCGGTCGGGCCGCGGTGGCGGCCGCCGCCCGGCGCGAAGAGAGCCGGGGTGCCCACACCCGCGACGACTTCCCGGACTCCCGCCCCGAGTTCGCCCACCGCATCGTGTTCGCCTGATCCGTCGGGCCACATCCCGTCCCCGCATCGTGCGGGGTCGGGTCTCGGGCGGCGGACGCTCGGTAGTGTGTCTGCCCATGTCGGTCACCGGCCAGAGCCCACCCAACCGGTACCGCTGAGCCGGCGCTGCCCGTGACCGTCCGCCGTCCCTTCGACGCCCCCCGTGGCGTGGTGCGAGACCTGGTGGCCCGCGCCCTGGCCGAGGACCTCGACCCCCTCGGCGACCTCAGCGCCGGCCTGCTGCCCCCTGAAGCCCGGGCCGAGGCCCGCTTCGTGGCCCGCACCGCCGGTGTGGTGGCCGGGCTGGCGTGCGTCGACGAGACGTTCGCCCAGGTCGACGACGCCATCAGCTGCGACTGGGCCGTCACCGACGGTGACGCGGTGGAGGCGGGTGCCGTGCTGGGCACCGTCACCGGGCCGTTGGCGTCGGTGCTCACCGCCGAGCGCACGGCCCTCAACTCCCTGGGCCCCCTCAGTGGCATCGCCACCCGCACCCGCGCCTTCGTCGACGCCGCCGCGCCGTTGCGGGTCTGGGACACCCGCAAGACGATTCCCGGGCTCCGGGCCCTGCAGAAGGCGGCCGTGCGTGCCGGTGGCGCCCGCAACCACCGCGGGAACCTGAGCGACTGGGTGATGTTCAAGGACAACCCCCTCACCGCCCTGGGCATCGTCGACGCCGTGGCCCGGGCGCGGGACACCTGGCCGGGTCGCACCGTGCACGTGGAGTGCGAGCGTCTCGACCAGGTCGTCGAGGCGCTCGACGCCGGCGCCGACGCCCTGCTGCTCGACAACATGACGCCCGACGAGGTGCGCGGGTGCGTGGCGGTGGCCGACGAGCACGCGGCCCGCACCGGAACCCGCCGGGCCCTGCTCGAGGTGTCGGGCGGGATCACCCTCGACACGGTCGGCGCCTACGCCCACACCGGCGTCGACGTGGTGTCGAGCGGGTCGCTCACCAACTCGGCGGCCGTCCTCGACATCGGCCTCGACATCGACGTGCGCTGATTCAACGACCTTCCCCGCACCGGGGATCGGTTGGCCCTGGGTGGCCGGGGTTGGGCGGGGACCGGTCGGGTCGGGCAGGCTTTCGGGATGCTCCTGGCGGCCGATGTCGGCAACACCCAGACCCTCATCGGGCTGTTCGGCGGCGACGACGGCGTGGCTGGCGACGTCGGCCCCGTCGTGGGCCGGAGCCGGTGCGAGGAGGGGCTGCTGGACCACTGGCGGATCCACACCAACGGTCGGCGCACGAGCGACGAGTACGCCCTGCAGATCCAGGAGTTCCTGGGGTTCCACGGCTTCTCCTTCGACGACGACGTCGACGGGATCGCCATCTCGTCGGTGGTCCCATCGGTCACCGCCGCCCTGCGGGAGATGACGGTCAAGTACTTCGGGTTCAAACCGGTGGTGATCGAGGCGGGGGTGAAGACCGGCATGCCGATCCTCACCGAGAACCCCCGCGAGGTGGGCGCCGACCGCATCGCCAACGCGGTGGGCGCCGCCGACCTCTACGAGGGTCCGATCGTGGTGATCGACTTCGGTACCGCCACCACCTACGACGCCGTGTCGGGTCGCGGCGAGTACCTGGGCGGCGTCATCGCGCCCGGTGTGGAGATCAGCCTCGACGCCCTCTACACCCGGGCCGCCGCCCTCCGTCGGGTGGAGCTGGTGGAACCGCGGAGCGTGATCGGCCGCACCACGGTGGAGTCGATCCAGGCCGGCGCGCTCTACGGGTTCGCCGGGCAGGTCGACGGCATCTGCCGCCGCATGGCCGAGGAGCTGGGCGACCTCACGGTGGTGGCCACCGGGGGCCTGGCCGAGTGGATCGCGCCCTACACCGCGTCGATCCAACACATCGAGCCCTGGCTCACCCTGCACGGCCTGCGTCTGGTGTTCGCCCGCAACGCCTGACGGGCACTCGGCGCCGTGGAGCGCCAGCCGTGAGGCGACGAGCACCCAGCGTCGTCCGCTGATACCCTTGGGGGTATGAAGCAGGATCTGAGCGAGCCCGTGGTCGACCTGCGCGTCGACCGGACCCTCGGCCGGAAGGCCGGCCCGAACGTGGCGGCCCCCGGCGACGCGTCGGGTCCCGATCTGGAACGGCGCGGCCGCGCCTGGCTGATCTGGTCGTTCCTGGCGTGTCCCTGCCACCTGCCCCTCACCCTCGGGTTCCTCGGCATCGTGCTCGGTGGGACCGCGCTCGGGGCCGTGCTGCGGGACAACGTCTGGCTGGCCGGTGGCCTCATCACCGCGGTCTGGGCCGCCGGCACGGCCCGCGGCCTGTGGCTGGTCCGCAAGGGTGAGCGGGGCGAGCTCGCCTGCGCGGTACCGAACAGCTAGCGGAGCCGTCGAGGGAGCCGGTGGCCCGCGGTCGGCCCGGCCCGGAGTGGCGCATGAGGGGTTTCGCGCCGAGTGCGGTGAGCGGGCAGGCTGGAGGCCTGTGACCGACCGCACCCCTGTTCCCTACCGCTTCGATCCCGATGCCACCGCGGCCGGGCTCCAGGCGGCGTACGGCCACCTCGAGCCGGGGGTCGAGACGGGCGACCGCGTCACGGTGGCGGGGCGGCTCATGCTGCGGCGAGGTCAGGGCAAGCTCGTGTTCGGCCAGCTCGCCGACTCCTCCGGCCGCATCCAGCTGTTCGCCCCCGCCGACGTCACGCCCCGCTTCGAGGCGTTCGGCCACCTCAGCCTGGGTGACTGGATCGGTGTCACCGGTGAGGTGATGACCACCCGCAAGGGCGAGCTGTCGGTGAAGGTCCTGGAGTGGACGGTGCTGGCCGAGACCCGCCGTCCGTTCCCCGACAAGTGGCACGGCATCACCGATCCCGACACCCGGTACCGGCAGCGCTACGTGGACCTGTGGGTCACCGAGGAGTCGCGGCACACGCTGCAGGCCCGCAGCCGCATCGTGTCGCTCACCCGGCGCTGGCTGGAGGACCGCGGCTTCATGGAGGTGGAGACCCCCGTCTTCCACCCCATCCCCGGCGGCGCGCTGGCCCGGCCGTTCGTGACCCACCACAACGCGCTGGACCTGGAGATGTTCCTGCGCATCGCCCCCGAGCTCTACCTGGAGCGCCTCGTGGTGGGCGGCTTCGAGAAGGTGTTCGAGATCGCCCGGGTGTTCCGCAACGAGGGGATCTCGCCCCGCCACAACCCCGAGTTCACCATGCTCGAGCTCTACGAGGCCTACGCCGACTGGACCGACATCATGGCCCTGGTGGAGGAGCTGGTGGCCCACCTCGCCACCGAGATCTGTGGCGGCACCACCATCACCTACCAGGACCGCGAGCTGGACCTCTCGGTCACGTGGAAGCGGGACACGCTGGCGGAGCTGATCGAGCAGGCCATCGGCCGCCCGGTGGGCATCGACACGCCGGTCGACGAGCTGCGGGCGCTGTGCGACGAGCACGACGTGCCGTGGAAGGACCACTACGGCCCGGGCAAGTTGCTGCTCGAGCTCTACGAGAAGACGGCTGAGCACGCGCAGTGGCAGCCGGTGTTCGTCACCGAGTACCCGATCGAGGTCTCGCCCCTGGCCCGGCCCCACCGCGAGCTGCCCGGCATGACCGAGCGGTTCGAGGCCATCGTGGCGGGCCGCGAGCTCTGCAACGCCTTCAGCGAGC
Organism: Acidimicrobiales bacterium; assembly: GCA_036724365.1. GTDB lineage: Bacteria > Actinomycetota > Acidimicrobiia > Acidimicrobiales > Iamiaceae > Aquihabitans. The sequence goes on from DAIMFV010000061.1 coordinate 3,996, forward strand.
TGCTCGACCCCGACGAGCAGCGGGCCCGCTTCGAGGACCAGGTCCGTGAGCGCGACAACGGCGACGAAGAGGCCATGGCCGTCGACGACGACTACCTCCGGGCGCTCGACTACGGCCTGCCGCCCACCGGCGGCCTGGGCATCGGCATCGACCGCCTGGTGATGCTGCTCACCGATTCGGCCACCATCCGCGACGTGGTGCTGTTCCCCACGCTCCGGCCCGAGCAGCACTCGGGAGTAGCCGAGACCGCCGCCGGCCTCGCGGCGGGCGCCGACCCGGCGGGTCCCGACCCGTCGGGTGACGAGGATCCCCACGCATGAGGGTGCTGGTCACCGGCATGGGCGGCGAGCTCGGCACCCGGGTCGTGAACCTGTTCGAGCACGACCCGTCGGTGGCGGCCATCTGCGGGATCGACGGCTGGCCGCCCCGCCGGCGCATCCACCGGGTGGCGTTCCACCGGGTCGAGCCGGCCGACCGCCGCAAGGCCGTGGCCGTGGTGCGCGACTTCGATCCCGAGGTGATCGTGCACCTCGGCGTCTACGAGCCCAACGCCCGCCTGGACCCCACGCCCGCCCGCCTGGGAACGGCGGCGTCGGCGGTGTCGGTGCTGGGGGCGGCGGCATCGTGCCCGTCGCTCAAGGCCATCGTGGTGCGCTCGGGCATCGAGGTCTACGGCCGGCGTCGTGGTGCTCCCACCCGTCCCGACATCGACTCGGAGCTGGATCCCACCACGCCGTTCGGCACGTCGCTCGCCCGGGTGGAGCAGGTGGCCCGGGAGGCCGGCCAGGCCGCCGGGGTACCCGTCACCCTGGTGCGCTGTGCGCCCATCCTGGGCCCGAGCTTCCCGAGCCCGGTCGGTCGCTACCTGCGGCTCCCCGTGGTCGCGGTGAACCCGTGGGCCGAACTGCCGTTCTCGCTCCTGCACCAGGAAGACGCCGCGTCGGCGTTCGTGGCCGCGGCCTGGGCCCGCCACGACGGCCCGGTGATCGTGGCCGGTCCGGGGGCCGTCACGGCCACCCAGGCCGTGCTGATGGGGGGTCGGGTGCCGCTGCCGGTGGTCGGGCCGGTGTGGTGGTGGGCCGGGCGTGCGGCTCAGCTGCTCGGCGCGCCGCTGCCCCCCCACGTGGCCGAGTTGGTGGTGCGCGGTGGCGTGGCCGACGGCGAGTCGGGTCGCACCGTCCTCGGGGTCGAGCCCCGCTCCACCCGCGACGTGGTGGAGCAGCTCTACCGCTGGGAGAGCGTGGCCATGGTGCCCGTCACCCACGGTCGCTCCGGCGGCCGACCCGGGCCACGACCGGGACGCCGCCCCGGACCCGCCGGGGAGACGCCGGCGTGAAGGCCTTCGACGTGCTCAGCGGCGACGTGCCCACCGCGTTCCAGTCGGTGGCGGGCGTGGCCCGGCGTCGGCTCACCGGCGCCGACGACGTCGATGAGTGGGGCCTGGATCCCGACCTGGTGTCGCTCGCCGATCCGTTGTTCGGGGTGCGCTGGAACATCCACGTGATCGGCGCCGAGCGCCTGCCCGGGGTGGGCGGCGCGGTGCTCGTCTTCAACCGCCGCCTCGGCATCAGCGAGCCGTGGGTCGTGGCGCGTGGGATCCGCCAGGCCACCGGCCGCTTCGTGCGCACCGTGGGTGCGCCCGACGTCGCTCCGGTGGGTCCGCTGCTGCGCCGGTTCGGCGGCGTGCTCGACCGCACCGACGAGGTGGCGGGGCTCCTGCGCGCTGGCCAACTCGTGGGCCTGCCCATGCGGCGAGACGTGCTCAACCGCGAGCACGTCGGTCGGTTGGAGGTCGGCCGCATCCGCGCCGCCCTGGAGACCGGCTCACCGGTGGTGCCGGTGGCCACCGTGGGCCGGGAGCTGGGCCGGGAGTGGCAGCTGGTGGTCGGCGAACCGGTGCGCCTGCGCCGCAAGGCCGGTCCGCTCGCCGCCCAGGAGCTGGCCGAGGCCACGCGGGCCGTGGTCCAGGAACTGCTCGACGAGAGCCTGCCGGCCACGTGGTGGTGGTGAGCTGATGCCCTTCGTCACCGTCGAGGACGGCACCCGCATCAACTACGCCCTGGCCGGTCGCCGAGACGGCGAGCCCCTCCTGTTGATCCACGGCCTCGGCGCCGACACCCGGGGTTGGGTCATGCAGCGCCGGGCGCTCGCCTCCCGGTTCCGGCTGGTCATGGTCGACAACCGGGGCGTCGGCCGTTCCGACCACCCCGAAGGCCCCTACGACCTGTCGGTGATGGCCACCGACGCGCTGGCCGCCCTGGACCACGCCGGCTACGGCTCGGCCCACGTGATGGGGGCGTCGATGGGCGGGATCATCGCCCAGATCATCGGCGTGCTCCACCCCGAACGGGTGCGGTCGCTCACCCTCGCCTGCACGGCGGCGCACCACTACTCGTGGCGGCGCGAGCTGCTCATGGAGTGGGCCGACCTGGCGGAGTCCCGAGGCATGCGCGAGTTCGTCCTCCGCAACCTGGAGTGGATGGTGGGCCCCCGCTCGCTGCAGCGGCTGTGGCCGGCCATGGCCGTGCTGGGCCCGTTGGCGTTCAACGTGCCGGTGTCGTCCTTCGTGGCCCAGATCCAGGCCATCCTGGGCGGCGACGACGGCCTGCGCGACGAGCTGGTCCACGTCACCGCCCCCACGCTGGTGGTGGTGGGCAGCCAGGACGTCCTCACCACCCAGGGCGACAGCGAGGAGATCGCCGATCTCATCCCCGATTCCGAGCTGGCCGTGGTCCGGGGCGGTGCCCACCTGTTCATGGTGGAGCAGTACGGGGCGTTCAACACGGCCGTGACCGGCTTCCTGGACCGGGTCACCTCCGACAGGGTCCACACCCGGGTCTGAACGATCCGCCCGTGACCGCCGGTACCGTTCCCGCGATGCCGATCGAACGGGTCGTCGTCCTGGTCAACAGGAGCTCGGGGGTCGGATCCGGCGCGGGGTTCACCGCCGGGGAGATCACCGAGGCGTTCGGCGCCGTGGGCGTGGAGGCCCTGGTCGACGAGGTCGACCCCCGCCAGCTCCCCGCCACCATCGGTCTGCTGTGGGCGGGGGCCGACCGGCCCGATGCCATCGTGGTGGCGGGCGGTGACGGCACGGTGGGCAACGCCGCCGGTGCGGTGGCCGGCACCGACGTGGTGCTCGGCGTGCTGCCCACCGGCACGTTCAACCACTTCGCCAAGGACCTGGGCGTCCCCGTCGACCTGGCCGAAGCGGCCCGGGCGCTGGCGGGCGCCGAGGTGACCGCGGTCGATGTGGCCGAGGTGAACGGCCGCACCTTCGTGAACAACGCCGTGCTCGGTGTGTACCCCGAGATGCTGCGGGCGCGCGATCGGCTCCGGAGCCGCCACGGCTGGGGCAAGGTGCGGGCCGTGGCCGTGGCGTCGGTGGCCGTCCTCCGCCTGTTCCCCACCCACCGCGTGGACATCAGCGGCCCCGGTGGCGTGGTCCGGCGCGGGGTCCGCACGCCGTTGCTGTTCGTGGGCAACGGGGTGTACGCCAACGCCGGCATCGGCCTGCCCGCCCGGGACTCGCTCACCGACGGCGTCCTGGGGCTCGCCGTGACCCGGGCCACCACCCGGCGGGGCCTGGTGCGCGCCGGGCTCCACTCCCTGCGGCGCGGCGGCGACGCACCCGGTGACGTCGAGACGATCGAACTGGCCGAGCTCACCGTCACGGCCCGGACCCGCACCCTGCGCGTCGGCGTCGACGGCGAGCTGGCCGTGCTCACCACCCCGTTGCGCTTCCGGGTCCGCCCCGGCGCCCTGCGGGTGCTGGTCCCCGTCGCCGACCGGCCGGAGCCCGAGGCGGATGCCGTCACCGAACGCGGTGACCTGCCGGTGGGCGTGGCCGACGGAATCGATGCTCGGCCCCGCCCGGCCTGAAGCCCGTTCCCCGCCCACCGGTCGGGTGACCCCTACAGTCGAGTCATGCCCGCGCCGCAGGCCAGCCCGCTCCTCGCCGGCGAGCGCTCGCTCCGCCCGCACCTGTGGCAGTTGGCCAGCACCGCGGGCATCGTGGTGGCCGGCGTGGTGGGCTACGCGGTCACCCCGCTGACGGGCGATCGGAGCTGGCTGGGTGCCGTGCTGGCCCTGGGTGCCATCGGGGTGATCGCCCCGCTGACGGTTCGTCGGGTGCGAGCCGTGGTCACCTCGGACCAGCCGGTGCTGGAGGCCATCCAGGCGGTGGTCCTGCTGCTCACCGTGCTGGTCTTCGGCTTCGCCGGTTTGTTCGTGGCACTCGACCAGCACGGCGACCAGTTCGTGGGGCTCGACACCAAGCTCGATGCCGTCTACTTCACGGTCACCACCCTCTCCACCGTCGGCTACGGCGACGTGCACGCGGTGGGTCAGGCGGGCCGGCTGGCGGTCACGCTCCAGATCGTGTTCAACCTGACCTTCCTGGCGGTGGCGGTGCGGGTGCTGGTCGGTGCCGCGCAGCGTCGCCCGGCCGAGCGCGTCGATACGGGTGATCCGCTCCCGGTGATCACCCGGCCGGACCCCGACGACCGGGCCTGAAGGTGGGGGCGGCCGGGCCAGGGGAGTCGCATCGAATCCGGCATGGCGGGCTGGGCGCGGGGTCCGGTGACCGGGCCGCCGCCCGATCCAGCCGTACGCTCGGGCCCATGCACCGTCCGGTACGCACCCAACGGGTCTGGTGGGCGGTGGCGGCACTGGGCCTCGCGTTCGTCCCCGTGGTCGCCGCCGGGTGTGCCGACGACGCGAGCACGGCGGCTGGTTCGGGACCCACGGCCGCTCCGGCGTCCCCCGCCGCCTCCCGATCAGAAGGGTCGTCGGCGCCGTCCAGCACTCCTGGCCGGGCTGCTGCGCCATCCACCACCACCACGACCACCAGGCCTCCCCCGGTGCCCGATCCGGTGACCCTGGCCTTCAGCGGTGACGTGCTCCTCCACATGCCGGTGAACGACCGGGCGGCCGCCTACGGCGCCACCACCGGAACCCCCTTCGACTTCCGGCCCATGTTCGATCCGCTGCGGCCGGTGCTCGAGCCGGCCGATCTGGCCCTCTGCCACCTCGAGGTACCGGTGGCGCCCGATGGTCGCCTCACCAGCTACCCGTCCTTCGGGGCACCGGCCCAGGTGGTCGACGGGATCGCCCACGGTGGGTTCGACGGGTGCTCCACCGCGTCGAACCACAGCCTCGACCGCGGCTACCGGGGGGTGGCCCGCACCCTCGAGGAGCTGGACCGGGCGCGCCTGCGCCACGCCGGCACGGCCCGCGGTCCGTGGGAGACCGGCCCCGGGCTGTACCGGGTGGGCGAACCGGGCGCCGAGATCGACGTCGCCCACCTCAGCTACGCGTACGGGTTCAACGGCTACCGCCTGCCGGCCGACGCCCCCTGGGCGGCCAGCGCCATCGACCCCGCCCGCATCCGGGCCGATGCGGCGGCGGCCCGGGCCGCCGGTGCCGAGCTGGTGGTGGTGAGCCTGCACTGGGGCACCGAGTACCGCCACGAGCCCGACGCCTACCAGCGGTCGATCGCCGACCGGATCCTGCCCGACTCCGAGATCGACCTGGTGATCGGCCACCACGCCCACGTGGTCCAGCCCATCGAGGTGGTGCACGGCCGCTACGTGGTGTGGGGCCTGGGCAACCAGCTCTCCAACCAGACCCAGGCCCCGCGCCGCGACGGGCTGACCGTGGTGGTCACCGCCGGATTGGGCTGGGACAGCCGGTGGCACGTGTCGGGCGTGGAGGCGGTGCCCACCTGGGTCGACCTGGCCACGTTCCGCATCCTCCCCGTGGCCCGCACCCTCGCCGACCCCGCCACCCCGCCGGCGCTCCGCTCCGCGCTGCAGGCCTCCCACGAACGCACCGCCTCGATCGTGCAGAGCGGTGGCGCCTGGGGCGTGACCGTCACCCCCGTGCCCTGACCGCCCGGGCAGCCGGCGGATCTCCGCTCAGGACTCGAGTCGGACAGGTCGCCCGTCGTCGCGTACCTGTGGTTGGACCTCGGCTGGCGCCTCGGGTCACCCGCCACGCCTGTCTGGTCGGCTCGCCTGACGGCTCGCCTCCTCAGGCGGGGACGGTGCTCAGGTTGGTGAGGAGGTGGCGGGCGGCGCCCTGGAGGGCGGCGGCGGCGGGGCGGTCGGCCAGCGGGTCCAGCACGGCCACGGCGCGGTCGACGTAGCCCTGGGCCACGTCGACCGACTCGGCCACGCCGGTGCTCTGGCGCACCAGGGTGCGGGCCCGCTCCCACACCTCGCCCTCGATGGGGGCGCCCAGCAGGGCGGCCAGCTCGGGGCCGGAGGGGCCGGCCAGGGCCCGCAGCACCGGCAGGTTGTAGGCGCCCTCCACCAGGTCGTGGCCGGCGGGCTTGCCGAGCTGTTCGTCGGTGGCCACCACGTCGAGGATGTCGTCGACGATCTGGAACGCCATGCCGTACGCCAGGCCGAACTCGGTGAGGGCGTCGATCTCGGGGCGGGGCAGGTCGGCCACGATGGCGCCGATCCGGCAGGCGGAGGACAGCAGCGACGCCGTCTTGCCCTCGATGGACGCCAGGTAGGCCTCCTCGGTGCGGGCGACCTGGTAGGCGTCCTGCAGCTCGCGGACCTCGCCCTCGCACAGCCGGCCGATGGTGGCGGCCAGCAGGCCGGCCACCTCCACCCCCAGCGAGGCGGCGATCTCCGACGCCTTGGCCAGCAGGAAGTCTCCCGCCAGGATGGCCTTGAGGTTGCCCCAGCGCGAGTTCACCGACTCCACGCCGCGGCGGGTGGTGGCCTCGTCGATCACGTCGTCGTGGTACAGCGAGCCCAGGTGCACCAGCTCCACCGACACGCCGCCGCGCACCACGTCGAGCGGAGCCGGACCCTCGTGACCGGGCACGCACCGGCCGGCCGCCACCGCGAACAGCGGGCGCACCCGCTTGCCCCCGGCGCCGATCAGGTGGCCGGCCATCTCGGTCATGGCCTCGGTGGGCGCCGCCACCGCCGCCCGCAGCTCCTGCTCCACCAGCGCCCGGTCGGCGTCGACGTGGGGGAGGGTGAGCAACGGGTTCTCGGCCATCCGGCGAGGTTACGGCACCCCCGGGCGGCCCCCACCAGCCCCGATGCCCTCCGACCGCTGCACCGGACCGGGGCGGTACACTCGGACGACGAATCCCGCTCTGAGGGAGGCACCAAGTGTTCGAGAGATTCACGGACCGGGCCCGCCGCGTGGTGGTCCTGGCACAGGAGGAGGCTCGCCTCCTCAACCACAACTACATCGGCACCGAGCACATCCTGCTCGGGCTGATCCACGAGGGCGAAGGCGTCGCCGCCAAGGCCCTGGAATCGCTCGGCATCTCGCTGGAAGGCGTCCGCAGCCAGGTCGAGGAGATCATCGGCCAGGGCGGGTCGTCGCCCAGCGGCCACATCCCGTTCACGCCCCGGGCCAAGAAGGTCCTGGAGCTGTCGCTGCGCGAGGCGCTGCAGCTCGGCCACAACTACATCGGTACCGAGCACATCCTCCTCGGCCTCATCCGTGAGGGCGAGGGGGTGGCCGCTCAGGTGCTGGTCAAGCTGGGCGCAGACCTGTCCCGGGTGCGCCAGCAGGTCATCCAGCTCCTGTCGGGCTACTCCGGCTCGGGCCAGGCCGGCCAGGCTCCGTCGGGCGAGAAGGCCGGTGCCACCGCCGGCGGCACCGGGGGAGACGCCCCGTCGGGCTCGCTCGTGCTCGACCAGTTCGGTCGCAACCTCACCCAGCTGGCCAAGGAGAAGAAGCTCGACCCGGTGATCGGCCGCGCCCGGGAGACCGAGCGGGTGATGCAGGTGCTGAGCCGGCGCACCAAGAACAACCCGGTGCTCATCGGCGAGCCTGGCGTGGGCAAGACCGCCATCGTCGAGGGCCTGGCCCAGGCCATCGCGGCCGACAACGTGCCCGAGACGCTGGCCAACAAGCAGCTCTACACGCTGGACCTCGGCGCCCTGGTGGCCGGGTCCCGGTACCGGGGCGACTTCGAGGAGCGCCTCAAGAAGGTGCTCAAGGAGATCCGCACCCGCGGCGACATCATCTTGTTCATCGACGAGATCCACACCCTGGTGGGTGCCGGCGCGGCCGAGGGGGCCATCGACGCCGCCTCGATCCTCAAGCCCATGCTGGCCCGCGGCGAGCTGCAGACCATCGGTGCCACCACGCTCGACGAGTACCGCAAGCACCTGGAGAAGGACGCCGCCCTGGAACGTCGGTTCCAGCCGGTGAAGGTGGAGGAGCCCACCGTGGCCCACACCATCGAGATCCTCAAGGGCCTGCGGGAACGCTACGAGCAGCACCACCGGGTCACCATCACCGACCAGGCCCTGGTGGCGGCGGCCAACCTGGCCGACCGCTACATCTCAGACCGACACCTGCCCGACAAGGCCATCGACCTCATCGACGAGGCCGGCTCCCGCCTGCGCATCAAGCGCATGGAGACGCCCGCCGACTACAAGGAGATCGAGAACGCCATCGCCCTGGTCGTCCAGCAGAAGAAGGACGCGGTCGAGGCCCAGAACTTCGAGGAAGCCGGCCGCCTCCGGGACAAGGAGAAGGAGCTCCTGGCCCAGAAGGAGGCCAAGGAGACCGAGATCAAGGCATCGGGCGTCGACCTGTTCGACGAGGTCGACGAGGAGTCCATCGCCGAGGTCCTGTCGCTGTGGACCGGCATCCCGGTCTACAAGCTCACCGAGGAGGAGACCGCCAAGCTCCTGCGCATGGAGGACGAGCTCCACCGTCGGGTGATCGGTCAGGAGAGCGCCATCAAGGCGGTCAGCCAGGCCATCCGCCGCACCCGGGCCGGCCTCAAGGACCCCAAGCGCCCCAGCGGCTCGTTCATCTTCCTGGGCCCCTCGGGCGTGGGCAAGACCGAGCTGGCCAAGACGCTGGCCGAGTTCCTGTTCGGCGACGAGCAGAGCATGATCAGCCTCGACATGTCCGAGTACATGGAGAAGCACACGGTCAGCCGCCTGGTGGGTTCGCCCCCCGGCTACGTGGGCTACGAGGAGGGCGGCCAGCTCACCGAGGCCGTGCGGCGCAAGCCGTTCTCGGTGGTGCTGTTCGACGAGATCGAGAAGGCCCACCCCGACGTGTTCAACACGCTGCTCCAGATCCTGGAGGAGGGCCGTCTCACCGACAGCCAGGGTCGCTCGGTCGACTTCCGCAACACGGTGCTGATCATGACGTCCAACCTCGGCACCGCCGATCTCCGCAAGGCCAACGTGGGCTTCGGCAAGTCCGACGAGGCCGTCTCCTACGAGAAGATGAAGGAGAAGGTCAACGACGCCCTGAAGGCGCACTTCCGGCCGGAGTTCCTGAACCGCATCGACGAGACCATCGTCTTCCACGAGCTGTCCCGGGCCGAGGTCACCATCATCGTCGACCTGCTCATCAAGCGCACCAGCATCCAGCTGGAGGCCCAGGGCATCGGCATCGAGCTCACCGACGCCGCCAAGACGTTGCTGGTCGAGCGGGGCTACGACCCCACCCTCGGTGCCCGTCCGTTGCGTCGGGCCATCCAGCGCATGGTCGAGGATCCGCTGTCGGAACGGCTGTTGTACAAGCAGTTCCGGGCCGGCGAGCTGGTGATCGTCGACGCCGAGCTGGACCCCGAGACCAACGAGACCGTCATGACGTTCCGCTCGGTCGAGGGCTTCACCCCGCCCACGGCCGCCGAGAACGAGGCCGCCGAGCTGGCCGAGGCCGGCCCCGCCGCCGAGTAGCGGGCACCGCGACCGAACAGGTTCCGTCGGGGGCCGGGCCCACCAGGGCCCGGCCCCCGACGCGTGCGGGAGCGGGCGGAGTCGCCGGGGTCACCGGCCAGGGTCTCGGACCGGGGTCGCGGGCTACGCCGTGACGAGGGCGGTGCAGAGGTCGATCAGGTTGTCGACGTAGGCCTGGTGGGAGAGCTCCACCGGCTCGCCGGCATCGAGGCGGCGGGCCCGTTCGGCGGCGCTGCCGGTGAGCAGGATGATGAGGGCCAGCACCCGCTCCCGCCGGATGGCGGCCGGCACCGAGGGCCCCCGTTCGATCTCGTCGAGGATGGCGGCCAGGTGCACGGTGGTGGCGGCGTCGGACTCCAGCCGCCAGGCCGCGAACCGGCCCCGGAGCTGGGCCACGATCCGCAGGTACGACCGGCCCGGCTCGGAGGCGAGCAGGTCGGCGTAGGGCCGGACCAGACAGGCCACCAGCTCCCGCACCGGCGGTTCGTCGCCCAGCAGCGACCGGAGGCGGCCCCGCTCCTCGTCGACGGGACCACCACGCCGCGCCAGGATCTCCAGCAGGAGACCCTGGCGCGAACGGAAGTGGTAGGTGACCGCCGAGGTGTTGCGCTGTTGGGCGGCCTCGGTGATCTCCCGGGTGGTGACCCCCTGCACACCGCCCCGGGCGAACAGCCGCTCGGCTTCGTCGAGCAGCCGGTCCCGGGTGGCGACGGCGACGGGGGCCATGGTGCGGGGGACCGGGCTCGGGTGACGGCCGGAGCCGTCAGCCCTCGAGGGGCAGCAGGGCGTTGGTGGGGATGAGCTGCACGTCGAGGCCCTCGGGCAGGGGGTGGGCGAACTCGGGGTGCTTGCGCTTGGCCTCGGCCCGGAAGCGGGTGGTGCGGTGCACCGGGTCCTTGTCGAACTCGGGGATCACCTTGGTGCCGAACAGCTCGATCATCTCCAGCACCTCTTCGTGCTCGAAGCCTTCGTTGGGGATGCCGAACACCAGCTGGTCGCAGCCGACCTCCTGGTACTTGGCGATCTGCTCGAGCACCTCGTCGGGGTTGCCGCACAGCAGGTAGCCGGCCTCGATGGCGTAGTCCAGCTCCTCTTCGGTGCGGATGGCGCGGGGGACCCCGGGCCACTTCACCGCGCCCGGCTGGGGCGGCATGGTGTCGTGGTACATGTTCACCATGGTGTTGAGGTAGCCGCGCCCGGGCGACATGGCGATCTCCCGGGCCCGCTTGCCGTCGGCCACGCACACCACGGCGTTGGTCATCAACACGTTGTCGTTCAGGAACTGGCCGAGGGGCTCGGTGCAGTTGGCCACGCCTTCCTTGTAGGCGTCGATGCGCCCCTTGAGGTTGTAGACGGGCTCGAAGTTGAAGGCGATGGCCCCGATGCCCAGCTCACCGGCCTTGGTGAAGGTGCCGGGGTTGCCACAGCCCACCCACAGCGGCGGGTGGCCCGCGCCGTAGGGCTTGGGCAGGATGTTGTGGGGCTTCTCGACCCGGAAGAACTTGCCCTCGAACGTGTAGTCGCGCTGCTCCCACATGCGGATGATCTCGGGAGCGGCCTCGTCCCACATCTCCTTGGTCTCGGAGGTGAGCAGGTCGAAGGTGGCCATCTCGTGGCTGCCCGCGCCGCGGCCGGTGCCCCACTCGTAGCGGCCGCCGGTGATGTGGTCGAGCATGGCCACGCGCTCGGCGTTGCGCACCGGGTGGTTGACCGGGCGGGAGAGGTTCATGATGGCCGAGCCCATGTGGATGCGCTCGGTCTTGGCGGCCACGTAGCCGAACACCACCTCGGGGGCGGACATGTGGGAGTACTCGGTGAGGGCGTGGTGCTCGCCGAACCAGGCGTACTTCCAGTTGTAGGCGTCGGCGTGGATGGCGTACTGGACCTCGCGCATGAGCATGGTGTGCTCGGACTCGGGGTCCCGGGACGCCGGCCCCGGCAGGTAGCCGTTCATGAACAGGCCGAACTCCATCGCTGACTCCTAGGGTGAGGAACGTAGAACAGGTTCTAATGTAGGGCATTAGAACCGGTTTGTGAAGTCCCGTTCCGAGGCCCGCCCGCCGGCGCACCGATGGGCTGGGTCCGGTGGGTGTCGGCGCCGCGACGGGCCGGTAGCTTGCCGGCATGGCAGAACTCGAAGGCAGCTACGAACCGGGCGCGTGGGACTGGGTGAACGACCAGGTCGCCGCCTACGAACGGTCCGACGGGAAGGAGGCGGCCACCCTG
>DAIMFV010000062.1:0-15771 GCA_036724365.1 Acidimicrobiales bacterium
CGACACCAGCGGCCTACGCAGCGCCAAGGAGCTCGAGACCGCCGATGGCACCGGGGTCGAAGCCCGCCAGGAACACACCTGGACCGCCGCCGGCGGCCTCCCGCTGCTGCTGGCCGAACACCAAGGAAGCACTACCAGCTATCTGGTGTACGGGCCGGGCGGCACGCCGATCTACCAGATCAACCACACCGGCGAAGTCATCTACCTCCACCAGGACCACCAGGGATCGACCCGCCTGGTCACCAACGCCAACGGCACCGTCCGCGGTGCGATGGCCTACGACGCCCACGGCGCCATCACCGTCAACACGAACCCGTGGTACCTGCAGCAGCCGATGGCCGGCTATACCGGCCAATACCACGACACCGAAACCGGCTACATCTACCTCCGAGCCCGCTACTACGACCCGGTGACAGGCCAATTCACCAGCAGCGACCCCCTCGTAGCGTTGACCGAAGAACCCTACGGCTACGGCGGCGGGAATCCCGTCAACTGGTGGGATCCAAGTGGTCTAGTAAGCGAAGATTATCGCGACACGTGTGAGCGAGGCAATGGCGTCATTGTCGCTGGCCTCTGCACCGATCCCGACAACGGGCAGATCTCCGGGGGTCAGGCAGGTGAGGGCCTTAATGAAGCGGGCAACCTTCCACCCAGGCACCCAGACTATAATGGAGGGGTAGACCTAACCGGCGACGCCATCATTCAAATAATGGATATGGCCGGTGCGGCGGCATTTCCGATGTTCGTACTCTGCCTAGGGGTGGCGGCGGCATGCCCGGTGGCGGCAGCCGCGGAGGTCTCGGGGAATGTTGCAGTAGGAATACAGGCAGCAAGGGCCTGTCGGGATCACGGACTGGGTTCGGATGAATGCAACGCCGCGATGCGCAAAATGGGAATAGCCTGGATTCCCCTCGCACCCAATAGTACCGGCAAGTGGGGCGACGCGGCTGAGTCCGGCGCGAAGCAGCTATTGATGTGGTGTGTATTCTGATGTTGGATATCGCCGCCGCCGCCGCCGCCGCCGCCGCCGCCGCCGCCGCCGCCGCCGCCGCCGCCGCTTCCGATGGGACTCGAATCCTCTCACGTCTATTTGTGGTAAGTGTTCTCGGTGCGCACCTGCTAGTTGTATGGCGCTACTGGCACTACAAACCACCGAACCGAGCCGCTCGAGCGAGTTTCGCCGCGTACAAATTGACAATCGTGACTATGGGTCCAGTCTTCTTCGCTATGGCCATGATTTCGCTAATAATGGCCATACTTTGAGGTTCGGAAGGGGCATAGGCGTCATGAAGCGAGTGTCTGGCGGATGGTGGGAGTGACCTGGAAGCGCGCCACCACCACCCCCCGGGTCGTTGTCGTATGCGCCTCGGGACGCCAAGGGTCTTTGGTCACCGCGGTCACCGCCATGGGCGCTGTGGCGGGGATTACCAGTCGTGGGATTACGACGCCCGGGACCCTTTGACGGCGACGGGGCGCGAGGATTTCGGGTTCGACGCGGCGACGAATCTGGTGAATGAGGATGGGGTCGCCGGTGTTCGACCCGACCCAGAGGCTGTGTTGGATGTCGGACTCCGCCACATCGGGTGGTTGTGGGACCCCGCCGGAGTCAAGTCAAAGGTCTGGTGGCGCGAGTGGACCTACGCCGACAGCAACTATAGCAAGAAGCGTCTGGACTTTGCCGGCGGAGGCAAGTCCGAGGAAGGCCCATACATACTGGCGGCGGGATGAGTGAGATAGGAACGCTGAACGGAGTGCGAGCGGCGAGCCCTCGACGGATTGAACCTTTGGATCGGGGTGTGGCTACGTCTGCTGCAGGGACTGTGGCAATCCTTTGCCTGGCGTGTGCCGTCCTGGTGACCGGTTGCGGGCGACATAGCCAAACGCCATCGCGGTCGGACAACCATAGATTCCTTGTTCTCTATTCTGAAGCCAAGCGGATTTCCGGCGTGACGGGAGGCGGGGTGACAGGCGAGATTGGCGACATCACCAGGATGTGCCAGTACTCCGGCAGCGTGAAAGCCGGCGATCCCCAGGTCAAGGTGGTATGGGATACGGGATCGAACCCGGGGATCCTAGCCCTGGATGAGATACTGAAGGGCCTGGAACAACTTGGCTACCATGGTACTAAGATCGTCGAGGTCCCCAATGCGGATTCTCTGCTGTACTATTTCCGCCTGGGCGAAGAGGGGCCCTTCGAAATCGACGTACGCGAGATGGGTGCGCCGGCTGGCAACGAGGTGCTCGTTCGAGTCCGACTGGCGAAGAGCCCTTGCTAGTCCCGAGAACATCGCCCCACCCTCGAGATCTCCGCATGTGCTCAGGCCGGTAAGATCCGTCCTGTTGGCCGGACTACCTTCGACGTAGCCGTGAGGCTTCTTCGGTCAAAGCAATCAGTGGGTCTTGGCTCGTGAACTGACCAGTGCCTGGTCGCAGTGGCGGGCTCGGAGGTGAATGTAGCAGATACTTCGCGTCAGTTGGCCGAATACCAGCCAGCCCCGCTGTACGTCTAAATATCGTGATCACTCGTGATTGCTATGTGCCCGGAGGGTGGCGAGTTCAACTGGTCATGCCGCAGTAGCGATGAAGGGTTGAACTCGCCGACCCCACGCGCCGACCGCACCTGAGGTCGTCCCGGGTATTCGTCGAGGGCGGATGGTCACACCGCCTCTCTACGATGGGGTCGTGAAGGAGCACTCCCACCCGCACGTGGTCGCCCGTCCCGGCACCGCGGCCGGGCAGCGGGCCTTCACCGTCACGCCGTTCGCCCGCCTGGCCCGGGCCCACGTGGCCAGCACGGTGGGCGACGCCATGGTGGCGGCCGCCTTCGCCGGGTCGCTGTTCTTCTCGCTGCCGGCCTCGGACGCCCGGTGGCCGGTGCTGCGCTACCTGCTCATCACCATGTTGCCGTTCGCGGTGTTGTCGCCCCTGGTGGGTCCGCTGATCGACCGGCTCCGCGGCGGTCACCGGTTCGTGGTCATGGGCTCCGCGGTGTTCCGGGCCCTCATCTGCTACCTGCTGATCTTCCAGATCGAAGGGGCCGGCACCAGCTTCTTCCTGCTGGCCCTCTGCGTGCTGGTGGGCCAGAAGGCGTACCAACTGGCCCGCAGCGCCCTCGTGCCCACCGTGGTGCGCAGCGACACCGAACTGGTGGAGGCCAACTCCAAGCTGTCGTTGTTGAGCGGGCTGTCGAGCTTCGCCGGTGCCGCGCCGGCGGCCGCCGCGCTCAAGCTTTTCGGCCCGGAGTGGGCGGTGGGCATGGCCCTGGTCACCTACCTGGTGGCTGCGGTGCTGGCCGCGCAGATCCCCCCGGCCCGGGTGGCGTCGGCCCCGGCGGGCGAGGCCGAGCGCAGCGAGCTGCGCAGCGCGGGCATCGTCATGGCCGGGTCGGCCATGGGGCTGCTGCGGGCGTGCGTGGGCTTCCTCACCCTGCTGATCGCCTTCGACTTCCGGGGCGACCGGGCCACCTGGCAGCTCGGCGTCGTCGCCGGCGCGTCAGTGCTGAGCCAGCTGGGCGGTGCCGCCGTGGCCCCCCGCATCCGTGAGCACACCACCGAGGAGAACCTGCTCACCGGGGCGCTGGCCATGGTGGTGTTCGGGGGCGTGCTGGCGCTGGTGATCGGCGACGTGGCGGGTGCGGCCATCCTGGGCGCCAGCGTGGGCTTCTCGGCCGCGCTGGGCAAGCTGGCGTTCGACTCGATCCTCCAGCGAGACGCCCCCGACGCCAACCGGGGTCGGGCCTTCGCCCGGTTCGAGACCCGCTTCCAGATCATGTGGGTGCTCGGTGCGCTGATCCCGGTGTGGCTCACCACCCAACTCGACGTGGGCTTCGCCATCGTGGAGGGGCTGGCCCTGTTGGGTCTGGCCTCCTACGCCATCGGCCGCATGGCCTGGGCCCACCGCAGCGGGTCCCGCCAGACCGCGGCCACGGCGGCTGCGCTCGGGATCGAGGAGCGGTTCACCGAGGTGTCGGGCGAGGTGCGTGACCGCCTCACCAAGGCGCCCAAGGCTGCGTACCGCAAGGTGCGGGGCGGCCCCCCGCCCGCCACCGGTGCCGCCGGCCCCTACCCGCTAGACCCGGGCTCCCGCGGTGGGTTCGACGAGGCGTACGACGACGGCGGCCCCTACCCGGACGACGGGTACGACGAACGCGACCGGTACGGAGAAGTCGACGACCTCGACGAGGACCTGGCCACCCGGGTCGACCCCGGCGACGCCTACGCCGCCCACGTCCCGCCCCGCGGACCCGACCCGCAGGGTCCCACCGTGGTGCTGGATCCGGCGGCCGACGACGACCCCGTGCTGGGCGACGATCCCGACACCTGGCCCGAGCCCGAGTGGGCCGACGGGTCGGAGTTCCCGTGGGAACCCCCCACGTCGCGCGTCGAGCCCACCAGCGCCTACCTGGCCGACGTGCCCCCCACCGTGCACAACCCCTATCCGTGGTCGCCGGACCCCGACGACGCCGACCGCCGCTGACGAACGGTGGGCGCGCCGGCACCAGCACTGGTTCGCGCTGACCGGTACCGCGTCGACCTCGCTCGACGGGTTCGGCGCTGACCGGTTGTCGCGAGCCCGCTGGCCCGGGCGGTACGGGGCCGGTGTCGGCTACAGGTCGATGCGGGCGAGCCAGAGGCCGGGGGCCACCAGCTCGCTGGGCGTGGGCAGCACCTCGGCCGACGACCACAGGCGTTCGAGGCCGGTGGCCCCGGCCCGCTCGACCACGCCGTCCACGAACGCCCGACCCCGGTCGAAGTGGTCCTGGGTGAGGTCCAGGCCCAGCAGGCGCTCCACGAAGCGGTCGCTGGCGGCGGCCTCCACCCGGCGGCGGCGCATGGCCTCGGTGACCTGCGGGTACGACCCGATGAGCCGGGTGCCCACGGTGTCCATCACGTGGTCCACGTAGCCGTTCACCGCGGCCACCAGGGTCTGGAGCCGGGGCTGGATCTCGCGCTGGCGGTCCGAGCGCACGGCGCCCAGCACCACGTCGGGGTCGCCCAGCAGTTCCTGGAACCGGGCCATGGGGTCGCCCCCGGTGGGGTCCATGCCGAGGTCGGCGAACTTGGCCCCGAGGGCGTCGGGGTCGGACTCGAAGGCGCCCGCGTAGTCGATCAGCAGACCGTTCAGCGTCTCGCGCACATGGGGGAGGCCGAGCACGGTGTGGTGGGTGATCTGGTGCAGGCACACCCAGAGCCGGAGGTCGTCGCCGTCCATGGACCAGTCGGCACCGAAGGGCTCGATGTTGGCGGGCAGCACCGCGACGTCGTCGCCCGGGGGGCGGGGTACCGGCAGGTCGAACGAGCCGAACGACCGGGTGGAGAGGTGCCCAACGAGCGACCCGGCGGTCATGCCCAACAGCATCGGGCTGAGCAGCCCCATGATCTGGCCGAACCAGGCCTCGGTGGGATCGGCGAGTCCGTCCTCGGGGTCGAAGGGGGCGGGAGCATCGCCAGGGGTGGGCGGGTGGAGGGCGGCGCCCATGGCCTCGACCAGCGGCTTGTAGACGTCGAGGGTGTCGAGCACCCACTGGGTGCGGGTGACGGGCGTGACGGTGACGGCCCGACCGGTGGTGGAGGTGGACAGCCCGGTGGCCGCCGCCACCTGCAGGTCTGCCACCCGGGCCAGCTGCTCGAACTTGATGCGCTCGAGCGGGTCGATGTTGGGTTCGCTCTCGCCGCCGGTGGCGATGGACAGGGCGAGCTGGCGGGCGCCGTCCCACTGCACGGGGCCCTGGTTGCCGAGCATGCGCAACATGTCGCCGAAGAACGGCATGCCCTCGAAGGGGTTGTCACCGGAGCTCATGGGGGAAGCGTACGACGCCCTGCGGTGGCCGCAACCCGCGCCCGAACCGCGCCCGAGCCCGGCGCCGGGCGGTTCGCCGGCGAGTTGCTGGCGGTCGGCGGGAAGACGGCAGGTGGCGGCCCCCGGTGCGGGGCGGGCATGCTCACCAGATGACACGAGTGGTGGTCACCGGAGCGGCGGGGCGGTTGGGGTCCCGGGTGGTGCGCCTGCTGGCGGCCCGCGACGACGCCCCTGAGGTGGTGGGCGTCGACCTGTTGCCCAGCAATCCGGGCGGCCCGAGCCACCGGCTCGACCTGGCCACCGCCGCCCTGGCCGACGCCTTCGCCGACGCCGACGCCGTGCTCCACCTGGCCTCGGTGTTCGGCGCCGGGCTCGAAGGTCCCGAGATCGACACCGCGGTGGAGGTGGCCCTGGCCCGGCGGGTGCTGGAAGCCGCCGACCGCGCGGGGGTCGGCCACCTGGTGGTGATGTCCAGCGCCACGGTCTACGGGCCCTGGGCCAACAACGCCGTGCCGCTCACCGAGGACGCGCCGCTGCGGCCGCACCCAGACCTGGCCTTCGCCGTGCAGAAGGCCGAGATCGAGCGGATGGTGGGCGAATGGGCGGCCGACCACGCCGGCGCGGTGGCCGCCACCCTGCGGCCAGTCACCGTGGTCGCCGACGGCACCAGCGGGTGGCTGGCCCAGGCGTTGCACGCCGCCGCCGCGCTCCCCACCAACGAGGAGACCCCGATCCAGTACGTCCACGTCGACGACGTGGCGGCCGCGGTGGTGGCGGTGTGGGCGGCCCGCGCCAGCGGCCCCGTGAACGTGGCGCCCGACGGCTGGCTCACCCCCACCGAGCGGCGGGCGCTCGACCCGGTGCCCAAGGTGCGCCTGCCCGAGCAGGTGGCCGTGGCGGTGGCCGACTGGCGGTGGCGCCTCCGCCTGGCCCCCACCGCGCCCGGCATCCTGGCCTATGCCCGCCACCCGTGGGTGGTGGCCAACGACCGGCTGCTGGCCACCGGGTGGACGGCCTCGAACAGCAACGAAGAGGCGTACGTGGCCGGCCACGAGGCCCGCGCCATCGAGACCATCAGCCCCCAGCGCCGCCAGGAGCTGGCGCTGGCCCTGGTGGGCGTGACCGTCGCCGCCGTGGGCGCCGGGGTGGCGGCCCTGGTCCGACGACGCCGCACCCACTGACCCACCCGCCGACGAGCCGGGCCGCCGGCGGATCGGTCGGTCCCCCCGCCGATCCGACAGGGCATCGAGGCGTCAGGGCGTGAGCGCCACCGTCAGGTGCTCGACCGCGTCGTCTCGTCGCACGCGCAGCACCACCTGTTGACCGGGCCGGGTGGGTGCCAGGGCATCGGAGAGGGCGGCCCCGTGGCCGACGGGCCGGTCGCCAACGGCGGTGATCACATCGCCGGGGACCACGCCCGCACCGGCGGCGGGCCCGTCGGAACGGACCGTCACCACCAGGGCCCCGTCGGGCTCGCCGTCGGCGTCGGAGTCGGCATCGGCCACCTCGACGTGGAGACGCCCCGGCGTGGGTGCGCCGACGGCCAGACCGGCGGGGGTGGTCTGCGCTCGCCGCAGCGGGGCGGCGGCGGCGGCGAGGGGCACCGGGGCCGTGGTGGAGGCCACCGCGCCCACGATCGAGGCGGTGACGCCGCTGCCGATCCGGGGGCGGCGCTGCTCGTCGGGCATGGGCCGGGCCAGCCAGAGCACGCCCGCCGACACCAACAGCCCGGCCAGGCATGCTCCGGCCAGGGCGGTGAGGTTGGAGGTTCGATGCGCCCGAGCGGGCGGCGCCACCGGCGCAGGGGTGAACCCACCCAGCTCGGACGGGTGTCGCCACAGGCGATCGTCGGGCGCCGGGATCCCGGCCGGCGGGTCCTCCCACGGGTCGGGCTGGGGATCGGCGGCCATCGGGAGCACGATACCGAGGTCCCGGCCCCTGGTGGCCGCGGGGCGGGGTCCGGCAGGTGTCGACCTACCATGGGTGCATGTCTGCCGGGTCGCTCACGCGGCTACCTCCCCCCACCGGCGCCGACTGGCTCGCCTGTACGCCGTCGGTGCTCGACGCCGGCGCGGCCGCCGCGTGGGTGGTGCGACCGGACTGCGGGGCCGTCGTCACCTTCACCGGAACCGTCCGGGACCACGCCGGTCCCCGCACGGGGGTGGAGTTGCTGGAGTACGAGGCCTACGAGGAGCACGTGGTCCCGGCACTGGCCAAGGTGGCCGCCGGGGTGCGCGAGCGGGTCGAGCGGGTTGGTCGCGTGGCGCTGTGGCACCGGGTCGGCGCCCTCGCCGTGACCGACGTGGCCGTGGTCGTCGCCGTGTCCACGCCCCATCGAGACGGCGCCTTCCAGGCGGCGCGCTGGGCCATCGACGAGCTCAAGGCCACCGCGCCGATCTGGAAGCGCGAGCACTGGCCCGGCGGTGCCGAGTGGGTCCGCTGCGACCATGGGACCGGCCCGCTCGAAGCCGGCTCCGAGCCGCCCCCCGGGATCCGCGATCAGGCGCCCGGCGTGCACGAAGCTGCCGGCTCGGGTGGGACCGTCACGGAACGGATCACGGTGTGAACATCCTCGTCTACATCCTGGTTCCCGCCCTGGTGGTGGCGCTGGCCGCGCTCGTCACCTGGTACCGCAACCGCCAGCCCACGTCGCTCGAGGCCGGGCTCGATTCGTTCCGCCGGGAGATGCAGGCCCTGTCGCCCGAGGCCGCCCCCAACTTCCGGCGTCGTGAGGAGCCGGGCGGCGCCGACCGGCCCGGCCCGCCGCGCCCGCCGCGCCCACCCGGGTCCGGCCCCTGACATGGCCCGCGACCTCGCCATCGACCTCGGAACCGCCAACACCCTCGTCTACGCCAAGGGCCAGGGCATCGTGCTCAACGAGCCGTCGGTGATCGCCCTCAACCAGCAGACCGGCGACGTGCTGGCCATGGGTCAGGAGGCGTGGCAGATGATCGGCCGCACCCCCGGCTACATCGTGGCCGTGCGCCCGCTGCGCCAGGGTGCCATCACCGACTTCGACGTCACCCAGCGCATGATCCGCCTGTTGCTGCAGCGGGCCGGCGTGTCCAAGTTCAACCGGCCCCGGGTGGTCATCTGCGTGCCGTCGGCCACCACGGAGGTGGGGCGGCGGGCCGTGATCGAGGCCGCCCGGCGGGCGGGCGCCGCCGACGCCCAGCTCATCGAACAGCCCATGGCCGCCGCCCTCGGCGCCTACCTGCCGGTCAACGAGCCCATCGCCAACATGGTGATCGACGTGGGCGGCGGCACCTCGGAGACCGCGCTCATCAGCCTGGGCGGGGTGGTGGCCCTGCAGGCCGTGCGCGTGGGGTCGTTCGACATCGACGCCGCCATCCAGACCTTCATCCGGCGGGAGTACGGCATCGCCGTGGGCGAGCGCACGGCCGAGGAGATCAAGGTGGCCATCGGCTCGGCCTGGCCGGTGCAGGACGGCGTGAAGGCCGAGGGGCGCGGTCGGGACCTCATGAGCGGCCTGCCCAAGACGGTGATCCTGTCGCCCGAAGAGGTGCGCGAGGCCATCGCCGAGCCGGTGTCGGCCATCGTGGCGTCGGTCATCGCCTGCCTGGGCGAGGCCCCGCCGGAGCTGGCCCACGACCTCATCGTGCGGGGCATGCACCTGGTGGGCGGCGGCGGCATGCTCAAGGGCCTGGCCAAGCGCATCGCCGAGGAGACCAGCATCCCGGTCACCCTCGTCGACGCCCCGCTGGAGTGCGTGGTCATGGGCGCCGGTCGCTGCATCGAGCACTACGACCAGTTGCGGGTGATGTTCATGGGCGCCCGCTGACGCCACGGAACGTGCGGGCGGCCGGGAACACCTGACGCTACGTCAGGTGCGACCAGGGTGTCCCGGAGGGATCGTCGTCACGAGCAGTGACTAGGGTGACGTCCATCACGGGGGTCGCGGTTCCGGCGCGGCCCTCTTCCGCTCCCTCCCCGCAGACCCAGAGGACCGTGGCAGTGCCGCTGCTCGACGTGCAAGAGATCGAGGTTCGCTTCGGCGGCATCGTGGCCCTCGACGGCCTCAGCTTCACCGTCGAGAACAGCCAGATCTGTGCGCTCATCGGCCCCAACGGCGCCGGCAAGACCACGCTCTTCAACTGCGTGAGCCGGCTCTACCAGCCGTTCTCCGGCCACATCGGCTTCGACGGGCGAGACCTGCTGGCCTTGCCGCCCCACGGCATCGCCCGGGTGGGCGTGGCCCGCACCTTCCAGAACCTGGCCCTGTTCCCCGCCCTGTCGGTGGTCGAGAACGTGATGGTGGGTGCCCACACCAACGGCAAGGTCGGCTTCGGCCGGGCCCTGCTGCGCCTCGGCGTGGGCAAGGAGGAGAAGAAGCTCCGGGCCGAGTGCACCGCCATCCTCGAGCGCATGTCGCTCGGCCACCTCACCAACCGGCCCGCCGTGGGCCTGCCGTTCGGCACGCTCAAGCGCATCGAGTTCGCCCGGGCCGTGGCGGCCACGCCCAAGCTGTTGCTGCTCGACGAGCCGGCCAACGGCCTCACCCACGGCGAGGTCGACGAACTGGGCGACACCATCAAGGAGATCCGAGACCAGTTCGACCTCACCGTGTTGTTGGTGGAGCACCACATGAGCATGGTGATGGCCATCTCCGACCAGGTGGTGGTGATGGACTTCGGTCGCAAGATCGCCGAGGGCCCGCCCAGCCAGATCCGCAACGACCCCAAGGTGATCGAGGCCTACCTCGGAGCCCCGGCATGAGCCTGCTCGAACCATCGGCGCAGGAGGGCTGCTAGGTGGAGTACCTCATCTTCGCCCTTGGTGCGTTTGTACTGGTCTTTCTGCCGATTGCCGCGGTATTCAGCGCGGCGATGCAGCCCGACTCCGCCTACATGCGGGCTGACCAGAAGAAGGTCGTGTGGGTTCTGGTCGTTCTGTTCGTTCCCTTCGGATGGATCGCGTACTGGGTGTGGCTTCGGCCGAAGCTGTCGGATCCGCCACCAGCCGAATGGACCGAGCGTGCGCCCTCGGGCGGCGCGCATGTCGCAGCCACCGCGGGTCAATCCGGTCGAGCCCCCTTGCTCGAACTGCGCGGGCTGTCCGGTGGGTACGGGCAGGTGCGGGTGCTGCGCGATCTCGACCTCACGGTGGAAGAGGGCGAGGTGGTGGTCATCCTCGGGGCCAACGGCGCCGGCAAGACCACCACGCTGCGGGCCATCTGCGGGATGCTCGACAAGGTCGACGGCGAGGTCTTCTTCGACGCCTCGGCCATCACCCACAAGGGCACCCAGACCATCGCCCGGGCCGGCATCTCCCACGTGCCCCAGGGGCGCGGCACCTTCGGCGACCTCACGGTCGACGACAACCTCCGCCTCGGCGCCATCAACCGGCGAGACGGCGGCGTCGATGCGGATCTGGACCGCTGGTACGACACCTTCCCCCGCCTGGCCGAGCGGCGGGACCAGGCGGCCGGCTCCATGTCGGGTGGCGAGCAGCAGATGCTGGCCATCGCCCGGGCGTTGATGGCCCGGCCGCGGATCCTGCTGCTCGACGAACCGTCGCTGGGCCTGGCGCCGCTCATCACCCGTGAGGTGTTCGAGCGCCTGGGCGAGATCAACAAGGAGGAGGGGCTGGCCATGCTCATCGTGGAACAGAACGCCAGCCTGGCCCTGGCCATCGCCCACCGCGGGTGCGTGCTCGAGACCGGGTCGATCGTGGCGGCGGGCCCGGCCGACCAGCTCATGGCCGACGAGACCGTCCGCAAGGCGTACCTGGGGTTCTGATGGATCTCTTCATCGACCAGTTCCTCAACGGCATCGGCCGGGGCGCGGTGTACGCGTCGCTGGGCCTCGCCCTGGTGCTCATCTACCGCACCACCGGCCTGCTCAACTTCGCCCAGGGCGAGATGGCCCTGTTCAGCACCTTCGTCACCTGGTGGCTCACCGACCAGGGGTTGAGCATCGTGCCCGCCATCTTGGTCTCGGTGGTGTTCTCGGTGATCGCCGGCGCGGTGATCGAACGGCTGTTGATCCGGCCGGTGGAGTCGGGGCACAACCCGCTCAACGTGGTGATCGTGACCCTGGGCCTGTTCCTCGCCATCAACGCGCTGGCCCAGCTCATCTTCATCAAGCCGGGCCAGGAGGCCCTGCAGATGCCCTCGCCGTTCCCCGAGGGAGACTTCGCCGGCATCCGCAAGGAGACCATCGGCCTGGTCCTGGTGCTCGCCCTCGAGTGCGTCCTGTTGTGGGTGCTGCTGCAGCGCACCAAGGTGGGCCTGGCGCTGCGGGCCGTGGCCTCCAACCCCGAGAGCGCCCGCCTGGTGGGCATCAACACCGGCACCATGTTGATGGTGGGCTGGGGCCTGGCCGCCGGCCTGGGCGCCATCGCCGGTTCGCTGGTGGCCAGCCAGAGCAGCGGGTTCGACACCTCGCTCATGCAGCAGATCCTCGTGTACTCGTTCGCCGGCGCCGCGCTCGGCGGCTTCGACAGCCCCATCGGTGCGGTGGTCGGCGGCCTCATCGTGGGTGTGGCCGAGTCGCTCACCTACCAGTACGGGCCAGACATCGGCCTCGCCGGCATCGAGCTGGTGGTGCCCATGGCCCTGATCCTCGGGGTGCTGCTCATCAAGCCCAACGGCCTGTTCGGCCGCACCATCGTGGAGCGGGTGTGATGGCGGCGCGCGTGCCGTGGCTTCGGGTGGTGGTGGGGGTGGTGGTCACCGCGGTCGCCCTGTACCTGCCGTTCAACAACCCGGCCGAGACCAACCAGGTCTTCTCCCAGGTGCTGTACCTGGCCATCGCCGCCATGGGCCTGAACCTGCTCACCG
The DNA here is from genome assembly GCA_036724365.1 of Acidimicrobiales bacterium. Classification (GTDB taxonomy): domain Bacteria; phylum Actinomycetota; class Acidimicrobiia; order Acidimicrobiales; family Iamiaceae; genus Aquihabitans. The sequence goes on from DAIMFV010000062.1 coordinate 12,602, forward strand.
GCTTCAACGGCCAGGTCTCCATCGGTCACGGCGCCTTCTTCGGCGTGGGCGCCTTCACCACCGCCATCTTGGTGGTCGACCACGGCTGGATGATCGAGGCCACCATCCCGGTGGCGGCGGTGATCGCCGCGGTGGTGGGCGTGCTGGTGGGCTTCCCCGCCCTGCGGGTGAAGGGCCTGTACCTGGCGCTGATCACCCTGGGCCTGGCCGTGCTGTTCCCGTCGATCGTCAAGAAGTACGTGGAGGGCCCGGGCGGCGTGCCGTTGCTGCAGCCCTCTCGCAGCGAGGTGGCGTCGCTCGTGGGCTTCCTCGACGACGATCAGTACCAGTACTTCGTGTGCCTGGGCGTCATGGTCCTGCTCTTCGTGCTGGCCCACAACCTCATGCGCAGCCGGGCCGGCCGGGCCATGATCGCCGTGCGAGACCAGGAGGTGGCCGCCTCCACCGTGGGCATCAACGTGGCCCAGGTGAAGGTGGCCAGCTTCGCCCTGTCGGCGGCTTACGCCGGCGTGGCCGGGTCGCTGTCGGTGCTGGTCAACCGGGTGGCCGACGGGTCCAACCCGCTCGTCTACTTCCAGTACTCCATCGAGTTCCTGATCGCGGTGGTCATCGGCGGCGCCGCCACCATCACCGGTCCGTTCCTGGGCGCCGCCCTGTTGGTGGGCATCCGCAAGCGGTTCGAGGGCACCGAGGCCATGGCCCCCGCCCTGCTCGGTGCCGCCCTCATCGCCGTGGTCTTCATCCTGCCCGACGGCATCGTGGGCCTCTACCGCCGCCTCGCCGCCAAGTACCTGGGCCCCAAGGCCTCATCCGCTGATCCGGTCGACCCCCCGCCCAACGCGGTGGTCGACGTCTCCCCGTCCACCTGATCCCTCCATCCCCGAACCAGGAGCACCCCCCGATGCGTCGAACCCCCATCCTGCGAGCCCTGCTCGCCCTGTTGGCCCTGACCCTCCTCGCCACCGCGTGCGGTGGTCGAGACGACGACGACGATGCCGGCTCCGGCGGTGGGGGCGGCACCGAGACCACCGAGGGCTCCGGTGAAGGTGGCGGCGGCCTGATCGACACCACCGACTGCCCCGACAACGGCACCGCCGGCATCTCCGGCGACACCATCACCCTGGCCTCGTCGTTCCCCCAGTCCGGCCTCACCGCCGCCTTCGCCCAGATCTCCAAGGGCTACAACGCCTACTTCGCCAAGCTCAACGCCGAGGGCGGCGTGGAGATCGCCGGCAAGAAGTACAAGATCGAGGTGAAGGACAAGGACGACGAGTACAACGCATCCAAGACCGTCCAGAACATCAACGAGCTGGCCGGCACCGATGGCGACAAGGCCTTCGCCATCTTCAACGTGGTCGGCACCGCCAACAACATCGCCATCCGTGAGGCCATGGGCGAGAACTGCGTGCCCAACGTCTTCGCCGCTACCGGATCGCCCACCTGGGGCAACCCCGACTACCCCTGGCTGATCGGTTCCACCCTGGCTCCCTACCCGCTGGAGGCCAAGGCCTTCGCCGACTACCTGGCCGAGGAGAACCCCACCGCCAAGGTGGCGATGCTGGTGCAGGACGACGACTTCGGGAAGGCCTACGAAGAGGCCTTCAAGCTGGCCATCGAGGGCACCGACATCACCGTGGTCGAGGTGGCCACCTACCCGGCGGGTGCCGGCGACGTGGGCTCCCAGGTCACCAGCCTGGCCGCCAGCGGGGCCGACGCCTTCTTCAACGGTGCAACCCTGCTGGCCTGCCCCAACGCCCTCGAGAAGGCCAAGGCCGCGGGCTGGGAGGCCATCACCTTCGTGTCGGGTACCTGCATCTCCAAGACCCTGATGGGGCTGGCCGGCGCCAATGCCGACAAGGTCATCGCGGCCACCAACACCATCGACCCCATGAACCCGGCCTACGCGGACCACCCGGCGATGGCCGACTACCTGGCCACCATCGAGGAGTTCGGTGCGGCCGACATCGACCCGGAGAACGGCATCGTGGCCTACGGCTACACCCAGGCCGCCATCCTGGTCGAGGTGCTGAAGGGCCTCGAGACGCTCGACCGGGTGTCGCTCATGGAGGCCATGCGCAACATCGACGGCATCACCGGTGTGGGCATGCTGGTCGATGGGGTCGAGGTGCGCACCAGCGCCGACGATCCCTTCCTGGCCGAGAACCTGCAGCTCGTGCAGTACGACGGGGCTGCCGGCCACTTCAACAACGTGGGCGAGGTGCTCGACTTCGAGGGCAAGACCGCCGAGCTCACCCCCGAGGACCTCATCAACAACTGACCGTGTGAACCGGTCCGTCCGGATCACGAGCGTCACGCAGGGCCCCGGGTTCACGCCCGGGGCCCTGCCGCGTCCACGGCCGGGTCCCGTACCCTGGCGCCGTCGCCATGGTCCCGAGACGAACCCACCTGATCGCGGTCGCCACCGCCGTGTTGGTGGTGTTCGGCGCGGCCTGTTCCGGTGGCGACGACGGCGGTGCAGGCCGTGCGACCCCGGATCCCGCCACCACGATCGCGGAGTCCGACGGCGACGTGCTGAGAGACTGCCCACCCGGCACCGACACCACCGGGGTGGTCCCGGCCCGGGGCGCCGCGGCCGATGCCGGACTCGACGGCACCATCACCCTGGCGGCGAGCCACCCCACCGAAGGGGCGTTCGCGTCGGCGGCGGGCATCGCCTCGGGGTACCGGGCCTACTTCGAGGCGGTGAACGAGGCCGGGGGTGTGGAGGTGGGGGGCCGGCGCTACGCCATCGAGGTGGAGGCCCGCAACGACGACGGTCGCGCGGCGCGCACCGAAGAGAACATGACGGCGACGTTCGGCCCCGATGGCACCGGTGCGTTCGCCGCCTTCGGCCTGGTCGGCACCGCGAACGTGGCTGCGGTGCACGACGACCTCGTCGGGTGGTGCGTCCCCGTCGTGTTCCCGGTATCGGCGTCGGCAGCGGTCAGCGACCCTGCTGATCCGTGGACGGTGGGGGCGCCGTTGGTGCTGGAGACCACCGAGGCCGCGGCGGTGGTGGCCCACCTGGCGGCCGCCCGGCCGGGAGCGAAGCTCGCGCTGCTCGCCCCGGTCGGCGACGACGGCGACCGCATCGAGGCCGCCTTCCGCACGGCGGGGGAGGGCACGTCGCTGAGCGTGGTGGCGGCCCAGCGGTTCCCCGCCGGGGTCGA
>DAIMFV010000063.1:0-15671 GCA_036724365.1 Acidimicrobiales bacterium
AGCCATGGCGGCGTCCCTGGCCCGGCCGAGACCGGGAGCGGCCTACAGCATCTGTGACGACGAACCGGCGCCGAACGCCGATGTGATCGCCGAGGCGGCGCGCCTGCTGGGCGTGGCGGTTCCGCCGGGGGGGGGATTCGGGGCAGCGGGCTTGTCGCCGGGCGCGCGGCGGGTCTATTGGGGGAGCAAGCGGGGCTCCCACCGCCCGGCCCAGGGGGGGGTGGGGGGGGCCGAGCGGTGGGGGGTGCCCGGTGGGGTTGAGGTGGTCGGCGATGAGGACGGGGCGGCCCACCGCCAGATCGGGGCGGAGGCTGCCCGCCGCGTTGGTGAGCACCACGGTGCGGCACCCGGCGGCGATGGCGGTGCGCACGCCGTGGACCACCTGGTTGGGGTGGTGGCCCTCGTAGAGGTGCACGCGACCGTGGAACAGGAGCACCCGCCGCCCGGCCACCTCCAGGGACGCAACGACCGGCTGGTGGCCGTCGACCCCGGTCGGCGGGAAGCCCCCCAGCTCATCGGTGGTGACCTGCGCCGAGGCCCGACCCAGCGCCGGGGCCGCCTCGGCCCAGCCCGAGCCCAGGACCACGGCCAGGTCGTGGGCGTCGACGCCCGTCAGGCCGCGCAGGTTGGTGGCGGCCCGGACCGAGGCCTCGTACGGCGCCGTGACGGGATCGACGGGAAGCTTGGTCATCGGGGCCTCATCTACTCACGCTCACGCACGGTCAGGCCGGGTCGATCACCGGGAAGGTGAACTCGTAGCCCTGGGCCCGCAACTCATCGATGAGCCCGGCCAGCACCGCCAGGCTGGTGAAGCGGTTGGAACCGCCGGCATCGTGGAGGAGCACGATGGCGCCGGGCTCCACCTGAGACCGCAGGTTGGCCAGCACGCTCTCCACCGTGGCCGAGCGCGACCAGTCGCGGGTGTCCACCTTCCACATCAGGACCCGCTCCCCCTGGGCCCGGGCCGTGGCGATCACGGGGTCGGACAGGTTCCCCCCCGGTGGCCGGTAGAAGGGGGGCTCGGGCAGCCCGGCGGCCAGCATGGTGGCCCGGCCGCCCTGCACCTCGGCGTCGACGCGGGCCTGGTCGGCCTCGGCCAGACCGAGGTCGTGGGACTGGGTGTGGTTGCACACCTGGTGGCCGGCCGCCACCACCTGGGCGGCGACCTCGGGCGCCTTCTCCACTGCGGTCCCCACCATGCAGAAGGTGGCCCGCACCCCGCGGCTGCGCAGGATCTCGAGCACGTAGGGCGTCCACGACGCCGACGGGCCGTCGTCGAAGGTGAGGGCCACCACCTTGCGGGTGGTGGTGGTGGGAGCCCGGGCCGCCACCAGCACCTCGGTGTCGACCACCTCGCCGCTGCGCACGCCCACCTCCTTGCGGACGCGGCCCGGCGCGCCCCGCTCCTCGACCCGGCGCAACACGTCGGGACCGGCCGGGACCGGGATCTCCTCCTCGACGGTGCGGGTGGGTTCGGTGGCATCGGCGCCGTCGATCACCCGCACGGTGCGGGCCGCCTTCGTCACCACGGTGGCCGCGGTGATGGGCCGACCGTCGAGGGTGAGCTCGGCGGGCTGGTGGTGGGCGTCGAGCACCTGGCCCGAGGCGGCGGCCAGGAGCCGACCGTCTACCGGGCGCACCCCGGCGGCCGCGAGCACCTCGGCCACCGTGGTGCCCTCGGGCACCCGCACCACCGTGGGGTCCCCGCCGCTCGGCGCGCCGTCGACGACGGCGACGACCCGGATCGAGAGGTGGTCGGGCGACGCCGAGACCCGGTGGGCGACCACCGGGGCGGCGGCCAACATGGGGACGAGCGCCAGCAGCACCCGGAGCCGGCGGCGCGGCGGGGCGGCGGACGGATCGGTCACGTCAGGCCCGGTGGACCAGCTGGGCCAGCGAGAGGCCCGGGCGGGGGCCGAGGTGGCCGATGACGGCGGCGGCGGCCACCGATCCGAGCCGGCCGCACTCGGCGAGAGGCCGGCCCTGGGTGTAGCCGTACAGGAACCCGGCGGCGTAGAGGTCGCCGGCCCCGGTGGTGTCGACCAGGTCGGTGACCGGCTCGGCCGCCACCGAGATCACCTCGTCGGCCGTGACCACCACGGAGCCCTCCTCGCTGCGGGTGATGCACGCCAGGTGGCAATCGGCGCGCACGGCGGCCACGGCGTCGTCGAACTCGGTCACCCCGTAGAGCCGGGTGATCTCGTCGGCGTTGGCGAAGAGGATGTCGACGCCACCGGCGACCAGGTCGAGGAAGTCGTCGCGGTGGCGGTCGACGCAGAAGCTGTCGGAGAGGGTGAGGGCCACCTGCCGGCCGGCAGCGTGGGCGGCGTCGGCGGCCACGCGGAACGCCTCCTTGGCCTCGGGCCGGTCGAAGAGGTAGCCCTCCAGGAAGGTGATGTGGGCGTCGGCCACGAGGTCCAGGTCCAGGTCGTCGGTGCCCAGCGCCGCCGACGCACCGAGGTAGGTGTTCATGGTGCGCTGGGCGTCGGGGGTGACCACGATCATGCAGCGACCGGTGGGGTCGCCGTCGGTGGCCTGGCGGTCCGAGAAGTGCACGCCGAGCGAACGGAGGTCGTGCCCGAACGACGACCCGAGGTCGTCGTCGCGGACCCGGCCGATGTAGGCGGCCCGTCCGCCGAAGCTGGCCACGCCCGACAACGTGTTGGCGGCCGAGCCCCCCGACATCTCGGTCTTGGCGCCCATGGCGCCGTAGAGCGCCTCGGCGGTGTCGGTGTCGATCAGGGTCATCGACCCCTTCACGAGACCGTGGCCGGCGAGGAAGTCGTCGGGCTCGCTGCTCAACACGTCGACGAGGGCGTTGCCGATGCCGACGACGTCGAACCGGGCCGGGGTGGAGGGCTGGTGGGTGGTCACAAGGCGAAGACACTACGACAGCCGGGGCCCCCACCCCCCGCTAGCGTCCCGGCCATGACCACGACCACGCGCCGTTCGATCCCGGTGGCGGTGGCCGCCGCCCTGGCCCTGGGGGCGCTCACCGGCCTGTCGGCGTGTGGCGCCGACGGGGAGACGTCGACCACCACGACCGCCGCCGCCGGTTCGTCGACCACCGGTTCATCCACCGCCGGGGACGACACGAGCACCACGTCGACCGACGCCGACCCGTCCACCACCGGGGCGACCGACACCTCCGAGCCGGGCGACGGCGGGGCCACCACCGCCGGACTCGGCTCGCTGGCCGAGGGCAGCCACACCGGGTACTTCCGGGGCATCAGCGACGGCATGGTCGAAGGCCAGCCGGTCTCGATCGTGTCGTTCGACGACGTCGAGTTCCTCACCGGCCAGGAGGCGGTGGACGCCGCCATCGCCGCCGGCGACGCCGAACCCGGCGCCACCTCGATCGACAACGACTACTACCTGGTGAACGACGACGAGACGCCCATCGACCTGCCGGTGATCCCCGACAGCCAGGTGTGGGTGCTGGTGGAGGGCAGTCCCGAGACCGTGCCCGCCGGCATCGAGGACGCCGTGGCCCAGCCCGGGATCTACCGCATCGAGGTGGTGGTCGTGCGCGGCGTCAGCCTCATCACGGGCGTCGAGGGCGTGTTCGTTCCCTGAGGTCGAACCGCCCCCGACGCCCGTGCGGGCGGATCAGATCCCGATGCGCTGCGCCAGCAGTTCGCGGTGGTAGGTGGGGTCGCCGAACAGCAGCTCGGACGACTTGGCCCGCTTGAAGTACAGGTGGGCCGGGTGCTCCCAGGTGAAGCCGATGCCACCGTGGATCTGGATGTTCTCGGCGGCGGCGTGGAAGTACGCCTCCGAGCAGTAGGCCTTGGCCAGCGACGCCACCGAGGGCAGTTCGTCGTTCAGCTCCGAGGCGCACCAGCCGGCGTAGTACGCCGCCGACTTGGCCGACTCGACCTCGAGCAGCATGTCGGCGCACTTGTGCTTGATGGCCTGGAACGAGCCGATCGGGCGACCGAACTGGACGCGGTCCTTGGCGTACTGCACCGCCATCTCCAGGCAGAACTGGGCGCCACCCACCTGCTCGGCGGCCAGCGCCACGGCGGCGAGGTCGAGGACCCGCGACAGGACCGACCAGCCCTCGCCCTCGGTGCCGATCAGTCGGGCCGGGGTGCCGGCGAAGGTGACCTTGGCCTGCTTGCGGGTCTGGTCCATGGTGGCCAGCGCGGTACGGCTGACCCCGGCGGCGTCGGCGTCGACGGCGAAGAGGCTCACGCCCTTGCCGCTGCGGGCGGCGACCAGCAGCAGCGAGGCGGTGTGGCCGTCGAGCACGTACATCTTGGTGCCGTCGATGGTCCAGGCGTCTCCGGCCTGGGTGGCGGTGGCGGTGACGCCCTCCTCGTCCCAGCGGCCGTTCTCCTCGGTGAAGGCCAGGGTGGCGATGGTCTCGCCCGAGGCGATGCCCGGGAGGTAGTCGGCCTTGGCGGCGTCGTCGCCCGAGTGCAGCAGGGTGTTGGCGGCCAGCACCACCGAGGAGAAGAACGGGGCGCACAGCAGGGCGCGGCCCATCTCCTCGAGGATCACCACCAGCTCGATGTAGCCGTAGCCCGACCCACCGAACTCCTCGGGGATCACCAGGCCCTGCAGGCCGAGCTGCTCGCCCATCTGCTGCCACACGGCGGCGTCGTAGCCGGCCTCGGTGTCCATCTGCTCGCGCACGGCGGTCTCGGGCGACTTGGCCTCGAGGAACTGGCGGACGGTCTTGCGGAGCTCTTCCTGCTCCTCGTTGAACGCGAAGTTCACGGTTGCCTCCGGGGCGGTGTGGTGGGCGTCGGTGGGATCGGTCCCGGGTGGGACGGGGTCAGGCTGCCAGCCCCGCCCCACCCCGCGCCCGCCGGAGTAGGTACACGTGTGTACGCGCAGCTGGTCGAGGCGGCGTAGGCTGGGGCGGTGCCCGACCACACCGGCATCCGCCAGCTCCGCAGCCAGCTCACCTCCCTGGTGCGCCGCGCCGGGGCCGGCGAACGGATCGTGATCACCATCGGGGGCCGGGCCGTGGCCCAGCTGGGCCCGGTCGAGCCCACCCGGGCCCAGGTCTCCATCGACGACCTGGCGGCGCGGGGCCTGCTCGAACCGGCCCGGCGCGGCGACCGGCCCGCCGAGCCCGACGTCCGCGTCGACGCCTGGACCGGCGGTCGCCTCGACCGCGCCCTGCGCGAGGTGCGGGGGGCGTGACGCTGGCGCTCGACACCTCGGCCCTCCTCGGCCGCTACCTCTCGGGTCCCCACCGGGCCGTGGTGCTCGACGCCATGGCCGCCGACCCGGTGTGGTGCGCGTCGGCCCTCGCCCTGGCCGAGGCCCTCGGACTGGTCGACCGCGTGTGCGACGTGGCCCCCGACAGCGACCGGGTCCGGCGGGCCCTCCGAGACGACTGGGAGCGCATCCACGTGGTGCCGGTGGACCAGCGGTGCCTCGACCGGGCCGCCGAGCTCTGCCGCGAGCAACCCCTGCGCACCGTCGACGCCCTCCACCTGGCCGCCGCCGACCGGCTCCCCGCCCCCGTCACCTACGTCACGTTCGATCCCCGCCAGATCCCGGTGGCCCTGGCCCTGGGTTTCGAGGTCCGGTCCACCTGATTCGGTGTGCAGTGGGTCACAAACAGTGGGGGTGCGCGCGCGGGACCCTACGGCATGCCGTATGGTCGACCCAGGCGCTCCAGCGCCCTCGGATCGTGGCAGGAGCCTCTAGGGGAGCTTGCCCGTCTGGTGACGTCCCGGCCATCCCTCCCCCCCGGCCGGGACGTCGCCGCGCCCCGACGGCGGTCGCAGGCGGCAGACTGCAGCCATGAGCACGCTCCTGTGGAACGACACCGCGGCCGAGATCCACAAGGTGGTGGTGGGCCCCATGGCCAACAACGTGTACGTGTTGCGCTGCCGCGCCACGGGTGACGCCGTCCTGCTCGACGCCGCCAACGAGCACGAGCGACTGCTGGACCTGTGCCGCACCCTCGGGGTGCGCGAGGTGCTCGAGACCCACGGCCACTGGGACCACATCCAGGCCGTGCCCGAGCTGCGCGACGCGGGCTACTCCGTCCACGTCACCGCCGAGGATGCCGGCATGCTGCCCAGCTACGACGAGCTCCTCACCCACGACGACGTGGTCGAGGTCGGTCGCCTCCGCCTCCACACCATCCTCACCCCCGGCCACACCCCCGGCTCCATGTGCTTCCGCCTGGAGGGCGCTCCCATCTTGTTCAGCGGCGACACCCTGTTCCCCGGCGGCGTCGGCAACACCTCGTTCGAAGGTGGCGACTTCCCCACCATCATCCACTCGGTGGAGGACCTCCTGTTCACCCCGCTCCCCGCTGACACCATCGTGCTCCCGGGCCACGGCGACAGCACCACGATCGGGGCCGAGTCGCCCCACCTCCAGGAGTGGATCGACCGCGGCTGGTGACGCCCCGGCCCACACGTGGAGCTCAACCGAGCGCGGCCTGCACGATCCAGTCGAGCACCCCGCCGGCCTCGTCGGGGTCGATGTGCACGCCGTCGACCGACCGCACCGGCCGACACCGCCCCGGCCCGTCGGGGCACAGGTGGTCGGCCAGGTCCACCACCGCGACCTCGGCCCCGTCGACCGCCCCATCGCCCACCACGTCGGCCGCCGCGTCCTGGAGGGTGGCCCGCACGCAGTCCGTCCGGGCCACGTGGTCGGCGGGGAACACCCACCCCGACCAGTCCTCGGCCCACGCCGGCAGCACCAGCACCACGCGTTCGGCGTGGTCGTCCAGGTACCGGAGCCGGGCGCGGACGTCGTCGCCGTACCAGGTCTTCGCGACCTCCTCGCACGGGCCCACGAACGACCCGTCGAGCCGGCGGTCCAGCACTGCACCGGTGCCCACCACCAGCACGGCCGTGTCGACCGGACGGGTGGCCAGCACCGGCGGGTAGAGCGTGCGCCAGCCGGTGCACGCCTCCGGCACCGACACCACCACGCCCGTGCCGGCCCGACCCACCGGCGCGCCCTCGGCGCCGTCGCACCCTTCGGTGGTGCCGTCGATCAGCACGACCTCGGCCGGATCGAGCGCCCAGCCGCCGTCGCGCACCAGCCAGTTGGGCAGTGAGTCGCCCAACAGCACCACCGTGGGCACCGCCGGACCGGTGGACTCCCCGGTGGTCCCCGTCGTGGGCCCGGTCACCGTCCCGGGGGCCCCGGGGGTGACCACGGCCGGTGCCGGCCGAGCGGGGGCCCGCTCGCCGCCGTCACCACCGTCGACCCCGACCACCACCACCAGCGCGGTGGCGGCCAGAGCCAGCATCCCCACGCCGATCACCGTCGCCGGCGGCGCCTCGGGCCCCAGCCGGGCCCGGCGCACCGGCTGCTCCACCAGGTGGTACGAGCCCACCGCCAACGCCAGCGCCACCGCCGAGCGCAGCCCGAACAGCGCGACGGGCCCGAGATCGACGCGGGGTGCCGCCAGGAGCACCACCACCGGCCAGTGGTACAGGTAGAGGCCGTAGCTGACGGTGCCGAGCCCACGCAGCGGCGGAGCCCCCAGCACCCGGGCCAACGGGCCCGGGGCACCCACCGAGACCAGGAGCACCACCGACACCACGGCCACCAGGGCCAGTCCGCCGCCGTACACCCAGCCGGCGGTGAGGTCGGTGGTCCGCCAGGCCACCAGCGTGATCCCCAGGGCGACGACGCCGGCACCGGTGGCGACCGCCGATCCGCGCCCGCCCTCGCCCCACCACGCCGCGGCGCGGCCCATCGGCCAGATCCCCGCCGCCAGCACCCCGACCGCGATCTCCGGCACCCGGGTGACCGTGGCGTAGTAGGCGAACACCTGGTCGTCCACCGCGGCGGTGGTGGCCACCCCGGCCACCACCACGACCAGACCCCCCACCACGAACGCGACCCGCAGACCGCCCGGTCCCCGCCGGGCGACCAGCCAGACGAGGAACGGGAACACCACGTAGAACTGCTCCTCGATCGCCAGTGACCACAGGTGGGTCGCCGCCGACGGGGACTCGAACAGCGCGGCGTAGCTCTCGCCGCCGGCGATCTGCACCCAGTTGGCCACGTACCCGAGCCCACCGAGCAACTCGGCCCGGGTGCTGGCCGGCAGGGCGATGGACCGGCTCAGCACCACCACCCCGAGCACGGTGACGATGAGGGCGGGGAGCAGGCGACGCACCCGCCGGGCCCAGAACCGGGCCAGGGCGAGCCCGCCGCTCCCCTCCACCTCGATGATCACCAGGGAGGCGATCAGGTAGCCCGACAGCGTGAAGAACAGGGACACCCCCAAGAACCCACCCGGCAGCCACGAGGCCGGACCGGCGTGGAGCACCACTACGGCCAGCACCGCCAGCCCCCGGACGCCGTCGAGCGCCGGCTGGTGGTGCAGGTGGCCGACCCGGCCGGCGGGCGCCGCTGCGGTCACGCCGGCCCCGTCCGCGGTCTCGCCGGGTTCGTCCGCGGTCACGCCGCGAGTGTTCCAGACCAGGGCCCGGTCAGGGCTACGGGCCCACCACCCGGTGGGGCGGCGACGGATCGAGCACGCCGGCGAGCTTGGCCCGGCCCACCTCCACCAGGGGCGGAATGGCGTCCACGTCCAGTCCGAGCGCCTCGCTGATCTCCTCCACCGAGCCCCCGGCGTCGACCATCGTGAGCAGATCCCGGTAGCGGTCGGGAAGTCGGGCGAGCGCGGCCTGGCGGTCCATGCCCGCAGCGTGCACCGCAGACCGCGTCGTGGTCATGAGCAACGGACTACTCATCTGCCCACCATTCGCCCACCATTCGCCCACCATTCGCCCAGCATCAGCCCAGCATCAGCCATCGGCCGACCATCAGCCGACCGAGACGGGCAGCCGCGACAGGGCCGCCGCCAGCTCGGCCCGCCCCGCGATCCCGAGCTTGGCGTAGACCCGACCGAGCTGGTTGTCGACCGTGCGGCGCGACACCTGCAGCTCGGCGGCGATCTCGGGGCTGGACGCCCCGTGCGCGGCCAGGCGGGCGACCTGCAGCTCGCGCGGCGTGAGCTGCACCGGAACCGGTACGTCGGCGAGGACCTCCACCGCCCCGACACAGCGCTCGGCCGCCGCCCGGGCCCGCACGGCGGCCCGCTGCGCCCCGGAGGCGGTGCCCCCCTCGCGATGGCGTCGGGCGGCAGCCGAGAACACCTCCGCGGCCACCAGGTCCTCGCCCAGGGCCTCGAACCGCTCGGCCACCTCCTCCAGCGCGTGCGGGTCGTCGGCGCTGGCAGCGGCGGCGTGGGCGGCGATCGCCCCCGCCCGCTCACCCTCGATCCCACCGGCGACGAGCGCGAGCCGGGCTCGCGCCCGCGCCCCGGCACCGAGCCGCACGGCGTCGTGCAGGCACTCGGCCTCCAGCACGACCAGGCCCGCGTCCCGGGCCCGGCCCGCCAGGTCCACCAGCCGCTGGCGGGCCCGCACCGGGGCGCCCTCGGCGACCGCGAGCCACGCCCGGGCCCGCTCGCCGTCGTGGTCGATCAGCCGCCGGGGCCGACCGGCCAGCGCGGCGAGGCACTCCTCCTCGGCCCGCAGCGCGGTGTCCCGGTCACCGGCCAGGGTCGCCGCCGGGGCGAGGAGGGCCAGCGCGGTCGGGCGGTACCCCTGGGGATCGGCGGCCGCGAAGAGCTCGACCGACTCGGTCAGCGACCGCCGGGCCGCGTCGACCCGGCCCCGACGGAGGGCGACGGTCCCTTCCACCAACAACAGGTAGGGACGGTTGGCACCGGACCGGGCGGCCGGGTCGTCGGCCAGGGCCAGCAGGTCGTCGAGCTCGGCGAGCCGGCCCAGGGCGAGCAGGTCGATGGCGAGCGCGGAGAACACAACCGCCACACCGTTGGGCACGCTGTCTCGATGGGTGAGCGCCGGGCCCACCATCGCCTGCGCCTGCGCGAGGGCCTCCACGAGCCGACCCGCCGAGTAGGCCACGATGTTGACCGCCGGGAGCGCCCGGAGTCGCACCCGGGCATCGGGGTGCGCGGTCAGCGACGCGGCGAGCGGTTCGGCCTCGTCCAGGCGGCCGAGCATCACCAGGATCGTGGCCCACTGGGCCTCCACGAACCCCCGCCAGACGGGATCGTGGATGCGGGTGGCGGCCCCCGCCACCTGCTCGGCATCGGCCGGGCGGTGCAGCCCGTGGGTCAGCACCCGGAGCTGGACCACGAGCGCCCGGGCCCGATCGCGGTCCGACTCCAGCCGGTCCACCAGCCCGGTCAACAGGTCGGCGGCCTCGGCGGCCCGGCCGGTGACCTCGAGGATCTCGGCGAGCAGGAGCTCGCCTTCGGGGTCCGGCGCATCGGCCAGGGCTCGGCGCACCAGCGCCTCGGCGAGCACGTCGTCGCCCCGGCCCCGGGCGTGCGCGGCGGCGTCGACCAACTCCGCCGGGGCCGACGTGCCTCCGGCCTCCAGGCGCCAGGTCACCACCCGCAGCCGGTCGTCGGGATGGTCACAACCTCCCGACTCGAAGGCGGCGGCCAGGCGGGCGGCCACGTCGGCCCGGCGCAGCGGCCCCATCTGGGCCCGCCGGACCTCGCCGAAGAGCGGGTGGGTGAGCCGGACCTGGCCGTCTCCGAAGCCGTCCACCTCGACCACGCCGGCCCGCTCCAGCCCCGCCAGGACCGAGGTGTCCGCCAGCCGGCGAGCTGCCGCCAGGGGCAGTGGTTCGCCCACGGCCATGGCATCGACCAGGGGCGCAGCTTCGGGCCCGGACCGGTCCAGGTCACGAGCGACCAGCGACGCCAGCCGGGGCGTGTCGGTCACGCCCGGCCACCGCAGCAGGCCGCGGTGCTCGGAGAGCAGACCACCGGCTTCGGCGTCGGCCAGCAGCTCGCGCAGGAACAACGGGTTGCCGCCGGAGGTGCGGTGCAACCGTTCGATGCTGTCCTGCTCGAGCCAGCCCCCCAGGACCGCGGCCGCGAGCTCTCCCACCTCGGCTCGCGACAGCGCCTGCAGCTCCAGTCGCTCGATCGACGGGTCGCGCAGCAGGGCCGTCACCGAGTCGGGTAGCGGTTCCCCGGTGCGGACCGTGAGCAGCACCCTCGCTTCGCCGACCGTGGCCACCTGGTGGACCAGCGCGGCGCTGGCCCGGTCGAGCACCTGGGCGTCGTCGACCACCAGCAACGGCCGGGCCCCGCCCGCCGAGGCGGCGGCGGCCAGCGAGCGCCGGACGGCACCCAGGGCCCACGCCAGGTCCGAGGTCTCGAGGGCGTCGTGGTCGGGGCGACCCTGGTCGTCGAGCAGGTGGGAGAACGCGCCGAGCGGGATCGTGGAGGCGCTGGGCGTGGCCACCGCCCACTGCACGCACCACCCGGCGCCCATCCGGGCCGCCAGTTCCTGGGCCAGACGGCTCTTGCCCACCCCGGCCGCGCCCGACAGGACCAGGCCGCCGCCTTCGCCCGGGCTCTGGAGGCGGTCGAGCCCGAACTGCAACTCCTCGGCCCGGCCCGTGAGCGCCCAGGCTGCCGCGGTCTCCATCCTCGGACGCTACCGGGGCGGTGGTGCCCCGGGATTGCGAGCCTGGGCCTCGGCCTCGTGGGCGTCGGCTTCGTCGGTGCGGCCGATGTCTCGGAGCACCGCGGCGTAGCCGGCGTGCACCGCCCCCTCCAGCTCGCGCATCCCGGCGTCGCGGGCGGCCTGCAGGGTGTCGTCGTAGAGCTGCACCGCAGCCACCGACTCGCCCGCGGCGTGCAGGGAATCGGCCGCCACGACCGACAGGTAGATGGCCTGCGCCTCGTCGCCGCTGGTGCGGGCGTGGTTGGCGGCGAGCCGTGCCAGCTCTGCGGCCTCGTCGGGCCGGCCGGCGTCGCGGAGCACGTCGACCCTCACCCGCATCACCATCGCCGTGGCGCGGGCGGGGTCGGCCTCGTCGGCCGCGCTCAGCTCGGCCCGCAGGAACTGGGCGTCGGCCTCGGCGTCGTCGCCGTCGGCTGCGTAGAGCTGGGCCGCGGTGAGGCGGGCCTCCAGGTCGGACAGCCCGAGCGACGGCGCCAGCTCGGCCACCTCCAGCCAGTGCTCGGCGGCCCGGTCCAGGTCGCCGTCGGCCGCGGCCAGGTGGGCCTGGACCCGGTGGGCCCGCAGCTCCACGCCGGCACGGTTCGGCTCCGGCACCTGGTCGAGTCCGGCCAGGACGAGCTCCACCAGCGCCACCGACTCTTCGGCGCGATCGGCGTAGAGCAGGGCGTCGGCCTGGTCCAGGCGCAGCACCGACGACTCCATGACGATGCCGGCCCGCTCGTAGGTGTCGGCCGCCCGACCGAACTCCTCGGCGGCCTCGGCGTTGCGGTCCTGGGCCCGCAGGAACCCGGCCAGGCCCCGGCGGGCCCACCCCAACATGGGCGAGTCGCCCAGCGGGGCGATCGTGTCGATCGCCGCCTGCTGAGCCACCATCGCCGCCTCGGGACCCTCGGCCGCCAGGACGGCGTCGGCCAGGAGCAACTGCGCCTGGAACCGGGGCCCCAGGGCCTCGGGCCGGCCGACGGTGGCCTCCAGCACCTGCTCGGCGTAGCGCTCGGCCCGCCGGGCGGCTCCCATGGTGGCGAGCAGGCCGCACATCTTCACCACGACCTCGATGGCCGAGGGGGTCGGCGGCAGTTCGATGGCGGCGGCCGCCACCTTGTCGACCGCCGCCGCCACCTGCTCGCGGTTGGGCATCTGCGGCGCCAACAGCGCGAGCCGCTCCGCATCGATCGCCATCAGACCCCAGGGCGGGGTGTCGGCGTCGGCCGCCGCGGCCGCGCCGGCCTGGTCCAGCACCTCCACGGCCCGGGGGCCGCGGCCGGCACGGGCGTAGACCTCACACGCCGCGAACCACACCGACAGCCGGGTTCGGATGGGCACGTCGTCGCCGATCGCGGCGAGGGCGTGCTCCACCAGCTGGACCGCGTCCTCGGACCGCACTGGCACCAGCTCCAGGGCCACGACCGCCTGGGCGCGGGCCCGGAGCACCGGATCGACGGACGGATCGTCGAGCAGCGGCACCAGCTCCGACGCCGGGGGGGCACCCACCGAGCTGCCCCAGACCCCGGCGAGCAGACGGTCGGCCGCGGGGCGTTCGGCATCGGCCCACCGACGGCCGGCCTCGCCCATCACCACGGCCCGCTGCCAGGTGTCGTAGCCCTGCCGTGCCCAGGCATCGAAGCCGGCGGCGTCGTCGGGCGCCGGGCCCAGGGGCTCGGACGTGGGATCAGGGTCGGTTTCGCTGGGCACGGCGACGACCGTACCGGGCTGGGACCGGGGCGCCCCAGCCGCTCGGGCCCGGAGCCTCGCCCGTGGGCTGGACTACTGGGGCGCCTCGTCGAGGTCGATCGCCACGCTGTTGATGCAGTAGCGCAGCCCACCGCGGTCGCGGGGCCCGTCGGGGAAGACGTGACCCAGGTGGGACCCGCACCGGGCGCACCGGACCTCGGTACGGACCATGCCGTGCGCACGGTCCTCGAGCAGCTCGACCGCGTCGGGCGACACCGCCTCGGTGAAGCTGGGCCACCCGCATCCCGAGTGGAACTTGGCCTCGCTGGTGTGGAGCGGGTTGCCGCACGCGGAGCACCGGTACAGGCCCGGGGTCTCGGTGTCGGTGTAGGCCCCGGTGAAGGCCCGTTCGGTGCCGGCCCGGCGGAGCACGGCGTACTGCTCGGCGGTGAGGCGCTCCCGCCACTCGTCCTCGCTGGCGGCCAGCGGCTTGAGCCGGGCGTCGACCACCTCGTCGACCACCTCATCGACCACCTCATCGCCAACCTCGTCGACCACCTCGGGATCGGGCCCCGGCAGGGCGCAGGAGACGCCCGTTCCCCGCAGGCCGCAATAGCCGTTGGGCACCTTGTGGAGGTACTGCTGGTGGTACTCCTCGGCGTAGTAGAAGGCGCCGAGATCGGCCACCTCGGTGGTGACGGGGGCCCGACCGGCGGCCACCAACGCCCGGTCGAACGCGGCCACCCCGGCCTCGGCCTCGACCCGTTGGTCAGCCGAGGTGACGTAGATGGCGGACCGGTACTGGGACCCCACGTCGTTGCCCTGGCGCATGCCCTGGGTGGGGTCGTGCTCGTCGAAGAACACCTGGAGAAGCGACCGGTAGCTCACCTGCCCGGGGTCGAACACCACCAGCACCACCTCGGCGTGGCCGGTGCGGCCGCTGCACGTCTCCTCGTAGGTGGGATTGGGTGTGAACCCGCCGGCGTAGCCGACCGCGGTGGCCCACACCCCCGGGCGAGTCCAGAACAGGCGCTCGGCCCCCCAGAAGCACCCCATCCCGAACACGGCGACCTCGAGGCCGTCGGGGAACGGGGCCACGATCGGGTTGCCGTTCACCGCATGGACACCGGAGATCTCGAACGCCGGTTCGCGGCGGCCGGGGAGGGCGGACTCGGCGGTGGGCATCTCGGGCCTGGTGCGACCGAACGCCATGGGGGACCTCCTCGCGACGGGGCCGGGAGCGGAACCGGCCGGGACCCCGCCAACCTTGGCACGCCCGACGCCCGTTTCCACCCCGATCCCCACCCGGCGAAATCCCACCGGCCGAATATCCACTATCCGCGTAGTGCTAATACACTGGCGAGCATGTCCGGTGCCCCGCTCTTCGAGATCTCCGACCTCCACGTGGCCGCCGACGGCATCGAGATCCTCCGTGGGGTCGACCTCACCGTCGGCACCGGCGAGATCCACGCCCTCATGGGCCCCAACGGATCCGGCAAGTCCACGCTGGCCAGCGCCCTGCTCGGCAGCCCGGAGTACCAGGTCACGTCGGGCACCATCCGGTTCCAGGGCGACGACATCACCGAGTGGAGCGCCACCGACCGGGGTCGGGCCGGCCTCTTCCTCGCCTTCCAGTACCCCCAGGCCATCGCCGGGGTCTCGGTGATCAACTTCCTGCGCCAGGCCCTGTCGGCCCGCAAGGGCATCGACCTCTCCATCCTGGAGCTGCGCCTGGCCATCATGGAGTGGATGGAGCGGCTCGAGATGGACCCGTCGTTCGCCGACCGCTACCTCAACGAGGGGTTCTCCGGCGGCGAGAAGAAGCGCAACGAGATCCTCCAGATGGCGATCCTCGAGCCCGAGATGGCGGTGCTCGACGAGACCGATTCGGGGCTCGACATCGACGCGCTGCGGGTGGTGGCCAAGGGGGTCCGAGAGGTCAAGACCGACCGGCCCGAGCTCGGCCTGCTCGTGATCACCCACTACCAGCGACTCCTCGACGAGATCCGCCCCACCCACGTCCACCTGCTGATCGACGGTCGCATCGCGGAGTCCGGCGGCATGGAGCTGGCCACCCGGCTGGAGGCCGAGGGCTACGAGGCCTGGCGCACCCCGGTGGCACCGTGACCGACGCCACCACCACCGACGCCACCACGACCGACTTCGACCCGCAGAAGATCCGCGCCGACTTCCCGATCCTCCAGCGCACCAGCCACGGCCGGCGGATGGTGTTCCTCGACTCGGCCGCCTCGTCCCAGAAGCCCACCGTGGTCCTCGAGGCCATGGACCGCTACTACGAGACCATCAACGCCAACGTGCACCGCGGCGTCTACGAGATCGCCGAGGCCGCCACCAACGCCATGGAGGCCGCCCGGCGCCGGGTGGGCCGCTTCATCGGCGCGCCCCGTCCGGCCACCGAGATCATCTTCACCAAGAACGCGACCGAGTCGCTGAACCTGGTGGCCCGGGCGTGGGGCGGCGCCAACCTCGGCCCGGGCGATGCCATCCTGCTCACCCAGCTCGAGCACCACGCCA
>DAIMFV010000064.1:0-7605 GCA_036724365.1 Acidimicrobiales bacterium
CAGACCTGACCAGACCAGACCAGACCAGACCAGACCAGACCAGTCGCACCATGGCCCACCCCACCGGACTTCCCTACACGCCGTCGGTCGCCGCAGGTGACTGGGTGGTGGTGTCGGGCCAGCTCGGCCTGCGCGACGGCGCCCTGGTCGACGACTTCGCCGGTGAGGTCGACCAGGTGCTGGTGAACCTGCAGGGTCAGCTCGCCGGCCACGGCCTGGGCCTGGAGCACGTGGTGAAGACCACCTGCTTCCTGGTCGACCTCGACCAGTTCGGCGTGTTCAACGAGCGCTACGCCGCCGCCTTCGCCGAGCCCCGCCCGGCCCGGTCGGCCGTGGAGGTCTCTCGCCTACCGCTGGGCGGGCGCGTGGAGATCGAGGCCTGGGCCCGCCGGCCCTGAGCCATCCCGCCGGCCCGCTCCGGGGCCATCCCGCTGCCGCCGTACACCGCTCCCACCGTGCTGCCACGGTGTCGGCTCCCGGTGGCGGCTCCCGCGCCGCCCGCCGGTCAGATCACGCGCACACCCTGGGCCTGATCGCCCTTGTCGGTGCTGGTGAGCTCGAACTCGACCGCCTGGCCTTCCTGCAGGTTGCGGAAACCCTGCATCTCGATGGCGGAGTGGTGCACGAACACGTCTTCGGCCCCCTCCCGGGCGATGAACCCGAAGCCCTTCTCGGCGCTGAACCACTTGACGGTACCGGTGGGCATGGAGGCCCCTTTCGGACACGGCACGGGTCGCGATCTCTCGAGCTGCTCCCGCGCCAGCTAGCTGGTGACGAGCACGGTACCTCAACCACGGAGCGCGGTCGTCCCGTTCCGTGTCGGCCCGCTACGCGGCGCGGTGGCCGGTGTCATCGCACCCGACCGGGGGCTCCCGGGAACCAGGAACGTTTGCGACGGTTGCCCGCGCGGGTCTCCGGCTCGCGACCACTGATGCCAACGGCGCAAACGCCGTTCGGGCTCCGCAGCGCAGCGAGGAACTGCCCGAGCGGAACCAGCCGATGAGCGCCGGAGGCGCACCACGAGGCTGGCAGCGACGGGTCTCAGTCGCGACCGGAACCCCCGCGAAGGAGGCCGGTCACGGCACTAGATGTTGGTCTCGAGCAGTTCGCTGCCGGCGTGGTTGCGGTCGACCTCGTCCTTCAGCACGAAGCCGAGCAGGGCGGCGGCGACCGCCCCGGACACGAGGACGCCGACGGGCAAGGCCACGACGAGCACGATGACGATGACAACGGGACCCATGGGCGCCATCTTCGTCGCTGGCGCACGGGGTCCGCCACCCGGTCACACAGGAGGCGAGCCGTTGGGCGAGCCGACCAGACGAGCAAGGTGGCTATACCGAGGCGCCAGCCGAGGTCCAACCAACCTTGCAGCAGCAAGAGCCCTACCTATTCGCTCGAGTCCTAAGACCTCAAGGTCGGTGGCCACCCGTGCCGATCATCCTCTGATGCGTGCAGGACGGCTGATCGGTTCGGGGGGCCGGTCCTCGGGTAGCGTGGACCGGGTCATGACCCGGTCCGAGCCTGCAGACGGGATGCTGGCCCGACCTCGGCAGCCAGGCGACGCGCCAGAGGCGCAGCCCGTGTCGGCCCACGATCCGGAGCGCCCGCCCACCGTTCGGCGGCCCCCGCCGGCTCCCGGTCGCGAGCCGGTGGTGTCGCGCCCCGCCCCGGCTTCCGTCCGGCCCGCTCGACCGGGCCCGGCGCCCGCACGCGAGGGTGCAGCGCCCGCCGGCCGCCCGACCACGCCGGCCGCCCCGGCCGCGCGTCGCCCACCCCGGCCCGCTCCGCCCGAGGCCCGGTCCCCTCGACCGGTGGCCGCCGCCCCGCCCGGGTCCGGGGCCTCGGCCCGCACCGCGGCTCCCGTGACCAACCGTCCCGCAGCCCGGACCGATCCGCGCGGCCGGCCCGGCACCACCCCGGTGCCTGGCCGATCCGCCAGATCCGAGGCCGAGGATCCGGCGCGGGCCGACGGCCCGACCCCGGCCCGCCCTCCCGCCCTGGTGGCCATCAAGCCCAGGCCGGTGTACCTCCCCGCCCGCGGCGGGCTAAGGGCCTTGTCGGTGGCTGCGGTCGGGGCCTTCCGCCTCGGCCGCCTCCACGGCGGGTTCATCGGTGTCGACATCTTCTTCGTGATCAGCGGGTTCCTCATCACCCGCCTGCTGTTGGCCGAGCGCGAGCGCAGCGGCCTGGTCGACCTGGTCCACTTCTGGGGCCGGCGCTTCAAGCGACTGCTCCCCGCCCTGCTGGTGGTGATCACCGCCGTCGTGGTGGCCGCCCGCTGGTGGATGCCGAGCTGGCGGTGGTCCGACCTGCGAACCGACGCCCTGGCCACCCTGGCCTACGTGGCCAACTGGCGGTTCGTGTTCTCCGGCCAGTCGTACTTCAGCGAGGGCGTGGTGCCCAGCCCGTTGCGCCACGCCTGGTCGCTGGCCATCGAGGAGCAGTTCTACGTGCTCTGGCCGCTCATCGTCCTCGGCATCCTGAAGCTGGTCGAGCGTCGGTACCGGCTGGTGCTGTTGGTCGTGTCCGGGGTGGGCGCGCTGCTGTCGGCGGGGTGGATGGCCGTCTCGGTCGGTCTCGGCACCGACCTCAGCCGCCTGTACTACGGCACCGACACCCGGGCCTTCGCCCTGCTGGCCGGCGCCTGGCTGGCGGCCTGGTGGGACCCCGTGGTGGCCGACGCGCCCCGGCCGGTGAGCCGCCTCCACGAGTCCCGACCGCTCACCCGGGCGGCGGGCCTGGCCCTGGTCCCCCTGGCGGTGCTCGCCGTGGTGGCCGCCGAGGACACGTCGTGGTTCTACCGGGTGGGCTTCCAGAGCGTGGCCGTCCTCGCCACCGTGGCCGTGGCCGGACTGGCCACCGGCGAGGGTCGGGTGAGCCAGCTCATCGGGAGCCCGGTGCTGTGCTGGGTGGGCCGTCGCTCCTACGGCATCTACCTGTGGTCGTGGCCGGTCCAGATCTACGCGTCGTCGCACTTCGGGCTGTCGGGTCTCGCCCTCGACGTGGTGGTGGTGGCGGTCACCATGGGCCTGGCCGCCCTCTCGTTCCAGTACATCGAGGAACCGATCCGCACCGGTTGGGGTCAGCCGCGGCCCGCCGGCCGCCGGGCCCGCGAGGCCGACATCGAGTTGCGCTTCCCGGTGGCGTTCCGCTTCGGCATCGCCGTGCTGTTGTGTGGCGCACTGATCTCCGCCGCCACCTCGGGCGGCGCGCCGGCGCCCAGCTACATGGCGGTGTCCGACGCCGAGGCCGCGCAGAGCGCGCTCGACGTGTCGTCGGGGTTCGACGACGGGGCCACCGGTGGGGCCCGGATCTCGATCACCCAGCCCACCGGGATCCTGCCCACCACCACGGCGATGCCGCCCACCGCCACCACCCTGCCGGTGCCGCCTGGGCCACCGGGTCCGTTCAACGCCGACGTGCCGGCGCTGGTGGCCCCGCGGGCGGCCGTGGACCCCTACGACATCCACGGCCGACCGCTCCGCGTGATGATCGCCGGCGACTCGGTGGGGTGGTCGCTCGGCTGGAAGCCGAGCGCCGACCTCACCAGCTCGGTGCGCATCGAGGACCGAGCCATCATCGGCTGCGGCGTGATGCCCCCGGCCTCCTACTGGATGGCAGAGGGCCAGGGCTCGGAGCAGTACAGCCCGTACTGCCTGGAGCAGGCCAACGCCGAACGCATCGGCCTGGAGTCGGGGCCCGACGTGGTGCTGCTGTGGCTGGGCGCCTGGGAGGTGTACGACCACATCGTGTTCGGTCAACACCTCGCCGTCTTCAGCGCCGACTACGCGGCGGTCGTGGAGCAGCGGCTGCAGGAGCGGGTCGACCAGTACCGGGCGGCGGGCGTGGCCACCGTGATGCCCACCGTGCCCTGCTTCGGGACGGTGGCCCCCCGCTTGGGCGAGGAGCGCTACTCCGCCGAACGGCGGGCGTGGGTGAGCGAGCGGCTCCTGGCCGTGGCCGCCCGCAACCGCACGTGGGTGCGGGTCATCGATCCCACGCCCACGTTGTGCGACGAGCAGGGTAAGGCCCGGGCCGAGACCCCCGAGGGGGTGCCGATCCGCGCCGACGGCGCCCACTTCGACACCGACTCGGCCGCCTGGTTCTGGAACACCTGGCTGGCCGGTCAGCTCGGGGCGGCGTTCGCCGGGTTGTGACGGCGACCACCGAACCGTGATCGGCTCGGTGGTCCGATCGCGATCGGGTCGGTCAGTTGCCCCAGCGTGACTGGCCGAAGCGGTAGCCCACGCTGCGGACCGTGGAGATCAGGTTGGCGTGCTCCTCGCCGAGCTTGGCCCGGAGCCGCCGGATGTGGACGTCCACCGTGCGGGCGCCGCCGTAGTACTCGTAGCCCCACACCCGACTGAGCAACGTCTCGCGGGTGAACACCTTGCCCGGGTGCTGGGCCAGGAACTTGAGCAGCTCGTACTCCATGTAGGTGAGGTCGATCGGCTGGCCGTCGACCGCGGCCTGGTAGGTCTCCAGGTTCAGCACCAGGCCCGCGTACTCCACCAGCTCGGGGGCCGAGCCGGCCCCGGCCCGCCAGAACAGGTGGCGGAGCCGGGCCTCGAGCTCGCGGGGGTGGAAGGGGTCGAGGCAGAAGTCGTCGTAGAGCTCGTCTCGCAGTTCGAGCTCGTCGAGCCGGTTGCCGCCGAGCAGCAGCAGCAGCGGTTCCACCGGCACGTCGCCCTTGCGGATGGCCCGGCACAGGGCCCAGGCCGTCTCGCCGTTCTCGTCGATGAGCACGATGGCGCCGCCCCAGCCGTCGTCGGGGGTGGCGGTGACAGCATCTCGCTCGTCGGCCACGGCCTTCCACGGGTAGCCGCCCAGGTCGAGCAGGCGGGCCAGCTCGGGCGGCGGGGGGCTGGGGTGGACGAGGAGCGGTTCCATGCCGGTCACCAGGTGGGCAGGTAGCGGGCGAGCTCGAACGGGGTGACCTGGGCCTTGTAGTCGGCCCATTCCCGTCGCTTGTTGCGCAGGAACCACTCGAAGATGTGATCACCGAGGGTTTCGCGCACCAGCTCGGATCCTTCCATGGCGTCGAGCGCCTCGGCCAGCGATTGCGGCAGATCCGTGACGCCGGCGGCGGCCCGCTCGGTGGGCGACAGGTCGAACAGGGTGCTGGCCTCGCCGGGCAGCTCGTAGCCCTCGGTGACGCCCTTGAGGCCGGCGGCCAGCAGCAGCGAGTACGCCAGGTAGGGGTTGCAGGCCGGGTCGGGTGAGCGGTACTCCACCCGCACCGCGTCTTCCTTGCCCGCCTTGCTCACCGGTACCCGCACCAGCGCGGCCCGGTGGTGGCGGGCCCACGTGATCTGCGACGGGGCCTCGGTGCCCACGATCAGGCGCTTGTAGCTGTTGACCAGCTGGTTGGTGACCGCGGTGAGCTCGGCGGCGTGGCGGAGCAGGCCGGCCACGAAGGACTGGCCCGTCTTGGAGAGCAGGTAGGGCTGATCGGGATCGTGGAAGGCGTTGGCGTCGTCCTTGAAGAGCGACAGGTGGGTGTGCATGCCCGAGCCCTGCACGTCGGCGAGCGGCTTGGGCATGAACGTGGCGTGCACGCCCTGTTCCATCGCCGTCTCCCGCACCACCAGGCGCAACGTCATCACGTTGTCGGCCATGGAGAGCGCGTCGGTGTAGCGCAGGTCGATCTCGTGCTGGCTGGGGCTGTCCTCGTGGAACGAGTACTCCACGGGGATGCCCATGGCCTCGAGGTGGTGGATGGTTCGACGGCGCAGGTCCGAGGCCACGTCGGCCGTGGTGAGGTCGAAGTAGGACCCGGTGTCGAGCGGCTGCGGCGGCTGGCTCGGGTCGGCGGAGGCGAAGTAGAAGAACTCGATCTCGGGGGCGACGAAGAACGAGTAGCCCAGGTCCCGGGCGGTGTGGAGGTTGCGGCGCAGCACCTGGCGGGGGTCGCCGGCGAACGGGGTGCCGTCGAGGGTGGTGAGGTCGCAGAACATGCGGGCCGACGCCTCGGTGCGGCTGTCCCATGGCAGCAGCTCGAAGGTGCTCGCGTCGGGGCGGGCGAGCACGTCGCTCTCCTGGATGCGGCTGAAGCCGTCGATGGCCGAGCCGTCGAACTGCATCCCCTCCTCGAAGGCGCTCTCCAGCTCCGCCGGGGAGATGGCGAAGGACTTGAGCTGGCCGAGCACGTCGGTGAACCAGAGGCGCACCAGGCGCACCCCGCGTTCCTCGACGGTCCGCAGGACGTACTCCATCTGGCGATCCACAGGGGGAGTCTCATGGTCGTCGGGTGTCGGGGGCAACCCGGCGGGCCCCTGCTTCACATTGCGTTCACACGGGCATCAGGTGGCTGACGGGTTGCGGGGCGGGTGCCTGCCACCAACCTGAAGGGAGGCTGTCGACCGGTTTCGGGCGTTCCCGGGGCGCCGATCGGCCGACCGTCAGAACCTTGACATGCTTTCGACGGATCCCGTGGCATCTGGCGCCCGAGGGCGCCCCTCGGCCCGTTCACGATCCGTTCACAGTTGGGAAATGACGCCGCGCGCCGGGCTCTCTAGGGTGCTGCAGGCACAACGGATCTGCCGGGCCCGAACCCCGGCACGAAGACTGGAGAACCCCCGTGGCAATCAAGGCCGAGTACATCTGGATCGACGGCACCGAGCCCACCGCCCGCCTGCGCTCGAAGACGAGGATCCTCGCCGACGATGCGAGCACTGACGTCGCCGACCTCCCCATCTGGGGCTTCGACGGGTCCAGCACCAACCAGGCGCCCGGCGACAACTCGGACTGCGTGCTCAAGCCGGTGGCCGTGTACGCCGACCCGATCCGGGGCGGCGACGACGTGCTGGTCATGTGTGAGGTGCTCCTCATCGACATGACCCCGCACCCCACCAACCACCGCGCCGCCTGCGCCGCGGTCGCCGAGAAGTACGCCGACATGGAGCCGTTGTTCGGCATCGAGCAGGAGTACACCTTCTTCAAGGACGGCCGTCCGCTCGGCTTCCCGGTCGGTGGCTTCCCCGCCCCGCAGGGCTTCTACTACTGCGGCGTCGGCGCCGACGAGGTGTTCGGCCGCGACGTGGTCGAGGCCCACATGGAGGCTTGCCTCGAGGCCGGCATCGCCCTCTCGGGCATCAACGCCGAGGTCATGCCCGGCCAGTGGGAGTTCCAGGTCGGCCCGGTGGGTCCGCTCGAGGTCTCCGACCAGCTGTGGGTGGCCCGCTGGCTGCTCTACCGCATCGCCGAGGAGTTCGACGTCAGCGCCACGGTCGAGGCCAAGCCCGTCAAGGGCGACTGGAACGGCGCCGGTGCCCACACCAACTTCTCCACCAAGGCCATGCGTGAGGGCTACGACCCGATCATCGCCGCCTGCGAGGCCCTGGGCACCAAGGCAGACGAGCACGTGGCCAACTACGGCCACGGCATCGAGGACCGCCTCACCGGCTCCCACGAGACCGCCCCGTGGACCGAGTACTCCTACGGCGTCTCCAACCGTGGCGCCTCGGTGCGCATCCCGTGGCAGGTGGCCGTGGACAAGAAGGGCTACATCGAGGACCGGCGCCCCAACGCCAACATGGACCCCTACACCGTCACCCGGCTCATCACCGACACCGTCTGCTCGGCCGCTTCCTGATCCGAGCCCGG
>DAIMFV010000064.1:7705-15286 GCA_036724365.1 Acidimicrobiales bacterium
GGGGGTGCTCGGTGTGGGGTGCGGCCCTCGGGTCGGTGCCAGGGGCGGTGTGAGGGTTGCTCGCTACGCTCCTGGCGGGTCGAGCCGGACGCAGGGGGTCCAGGTGAAGGTTGAACGGGCGCGGTCGCGTGCCGTGCTGGTACCGGCGGTCGTGGTTGCCCTGCTCGTGGTCGCGGCGGTGCCGGCGCTGCTGTCGGGGACCGCAGGCGCCTCCGGCGCCGGTCGGCGGGTCGTCCGGGGGGTGCCCGTGGCCGTTCCCGGTACCGGGTCCGCTCGGCCCCGGGTGGTGTACGAGCCCGGCCAGGAGGAGGTGCTGCGGTCGCGGCTGCTGCGTGAGCCGTACCGCACCATCTTCGTGCGGTCGAACGCCCAGGCCGCCAGCTTCTGGGCGTCGTCCACGTTGGGCGACCTGTCGATCAACAACCAGCGGTTGGTGCTGCGGGTGGCCCAGATCCGGGCGTTCGAGTACGCCCTGGACCGCACCGTCGTCGACGGAGCGATCGTGCCGTTCCCGTCGCCCGAGGCCCGACGGGCGGCCGGCGACCAGGTCCGCGACGCGCTCCTGCAGATGATCGACCGCAGTCGACTGGCGGTCCCTCCACCCATCGGGGGTTGGGACCGAGACATCACCACCTCCGAGGAGATCGTGGCCGCGGCCACCGCGTTCGACACCCTCGAAGGGGCTGGGTACCCGCTGGCCGACGCCGACCGGGCCGAGATCGTCCGACGGATCGCCGCGGTCACCCGCGAGCTCCGGCTCAACTTCGTCGACCCCCTCACCGCGGGCGGGTACGCCAACCTCCACCAGAACAACCACCGCTCCAAGTCCGGCGCGGCGATGGCCGTGGCGGCGGTGGTGCTGGCCGACGACGTACCCGACGCCCGCCAGTGGTTCGACACCGGCGCCGACTACGTCGACGACGTGCTCCGCTCCATGCTGCTCACCGGCGACGGGGCCTACGGCGAGGGGCCCTTCTACTTCCGCTACACCACTCAGAACCTGGCGCCCTACCTGCGGGTGTGGGAGCGGTTCCTCGGGGCGGCCTCGTGGACCACCGAGTCCGGGCTGGTGGTGCCGGCGCTCGGCCGTGATCCGCTGCTGGCCCGCCACCTGCACTGGATGCTCGACACCTCGGTGCCCGACGGGACCATGGGGCCGATCGACGACGGCAACCCCGGTCGGAGCCACTTCTACGGCCTGCTCCCGACCAACCTCGACGCCACCGCCGCCGGCTACTGGCAGTGGGCCCGAACGCCCCAGCCCTACGACGTGGACGGCAACCTGGCGCTGGGGCCCCTGGCCATCGCCACCTACGACGACACCGTCACCCCGGCACCGCCGTCGTGGAACCCGAGCCAGATCTACGTGGAGGGGGGCACCGCCACCTTCCGCTCGGGCTGGGACGCCGACGCCGTGATGGCCCTGGTGCTGGGCGAGCACGACACCGCCTCGGAGTTCGGGCGGGACCGCCTGGGGCTCGGTCGGTACCCGCAGTCGCACGAGCACGCCGACCCGGGCGCCTTCCTGCTCCACGCCTACGGCGAGCGGCTCGCCCTCGACCCCGGCTACCTGACCTTCACGACCCACGGCAAGGTCAACAAGCCCGAGCACCACAACGTGGTGCTGGTGGACGGCCAGGGTCCCGCCGACTACCTGGCGGCGTCGTTCGCCTGGGGCTCGAACCCGGCCGGCCGCCCGCCGGCCGAGGGCCAGTCCACCCTGTTCGACTGGGTGTCGTCCGATGCGGGCGACGCCGTCTCGGTGGCCACGGCCTACCAGGGAGCGCGCCTGCAACGTCGGGTGGTGTTCGGCGGCGACCGCTACCTGGTGGTGGCCGACGAGGTCGACGCGCCGGCCTCATCCGAGCTCACCTGGATGCTGCACGGCAATGGCGGGGGCTCCTCGGGCGGCAGCTACGAGCGCACCGTGGCCGGTGGCCGGTGGACCATCGGGGGCGCCCGGCTCGACAGCGCCATCGCCGTGGCCGGGGCCACGCCCACCCTCACCGAGGCCCAGGCCGTGCACGAGGTGCCCTACACCCAGGAGCGCACCCACACCGCCCTGGCCGCCTCGGCCCCGGCCGCCGCCGGCACCACCGCGGCGCTGCAGGTGCTCTACCCCCCCCGCGCCGGGCAGGCGCCCTCAGCGGTCACCCGCACGGTGGTGGCCGGCCACCCCGCGGTCGTGGTGGTCGACGCCGCGGCCCGACGTCGGGTGACCGCCGTGCAGCGGGCCACGGGCGCCGGTGACCTCTGGGCCGACGGCGTGCGGGCCGACGCTTCGTTGCTGGTGGTCGAGCGCACCACATCCGGTGCGCTGGTGTCGGTGTGGGCCGACCGCGCCACCCGGGTGCTCGACGGCTCCCGGCGGGTGCTGGCGAGTCCGGCTCGGGGCACCCTGGCGGCCAGGATCGACGGCACCTCGGTGCCCGTGGCCGCCCCCGCCGCCGCACCGGGGGTGGAGGTCACCGATCTGCCCGGTGCCCTGCTCTCCGGGATCGACGGAGCCTGTGCGGCCCAACCGATGAGCCCCTCGGCGTCGAGCGCCGGCGGCACCCGGCTCCTGCTCAACCGGACGCGCACCGCCACGGTGCGGCCCCGGACCTCGGTTGGCGGCCGCCCCGCGGCCGATGCCGGACCCGACGCGCGGGTGGCCACGGGGGCCTCGGTGAGGCTCGACGGCAGAGCCAGCTGCCATCCGGATCGGGCTGCGCTCACGCCCCGTTGGGAGCTGGTGTCGGCCCCGGCGGGATCCTCGTGGACCCTCACGGGCGCCGACGGCTGGTCGCCGATGCTCCGGGCCGACCGCCCCGGTCCGTACCGCGTGCGGCTGGTGGTGACCGACCCGCAGGGTCGCGCCAGCTCGCCCGACGAGGTGCTGGTGAAGGCCGGCCCCCGGTGCGCCGACGGCATCGACGACGACGTCGACGGCCTGATCGACACCGACGACCCCGACTGCGACACCTCGCCGACCCCACCCGGCTGAAGAGGGCCCGGGTGCTGGGCTCAGGCCCCCCACCGGAGCCCCCCCCGCCGGAACGTGGGCCGGTCGAGAGCATGGCACCCCCAACGGGATTCGAACCCGTGTTACCTCCTTGAAAGGGAGGCGTCCTAGGCCGCTGGACGATGGGGGCAGGGCCCGGCCTGGGCGGGGAAAGGGTAGCAGTCGCCCCTCAGCCCACCGCCACGGCAGGGGGCCCGGCCGGGGTCGCGCTCAAGGGTCGGGCCGTCCTGCCGACGGTTACCCCGTGAGCTCGGTCGGGCACGTTCCCCCCACGGCACCGCGGCGGCTCGGGTGACCGAGCACGTCTCCTGGCCCGCACCCCCGCGCGAGCCCGGTTCCTGGGTGCCGGGGCCACCTGTCGGCCCGGTCTCGTCCAACGGCGCCCGGGCCGCGGCGCCCGTGCTCACGGTGCCCAGCTCGGCGGGCGCGCCCGGCGAACCCACGCTCGGCCATGCCGGCTGGACCAACACGTCCCCGCCGCCACCTCCGATGCCCGGTCCTGGCGGCAACCCCGACGATCGGGCTGACCGGGCCCCGTTGTGGGTGCTCGTCCTCTCGGTGGCCGTGCTCGCCGCCGTGGCCATCGGCGGCGCCTACCTGGTGCTCAGCGGTAGCGAGGACCATCCCGACAACTGGGACGACCGGGTGGAGCCGCTCGCGGCATGGGTGGCCGACACCCGTGGGCTCGAGTTCGATCACCCCGTGTTCGTGAACTTCCTCACCGAGGCCGAGTACACGTCGGCCTCGGCCACGGCCGAGCCCACCACCGCCGAGGAGGACGAGGTCCTGGACGACACGGTGGCGCAGATGCGTGCGCTCGGCCTCGTGTCCGGCGAGGTCGACCTCACCGAATCGGTCAACACGCTCAACGACTCCGGGACGCTGGCCTTCTACCAACCGTCGAACCGCCAGATCTACGTGCGCGGGACCACCCTCACCCCCGCGATGCGGGTCACCCTCGTGCACGAGCTGGTCCACGTGCTGCAGGACCAGAACTTCGACCTCGGCCGCAGCGGCGACGACGAGGCCGATCCCCACGGCACCCTCCGTGCCGTGGCCGAGGGTGATGCCGGTCGCATCGAGGACCTGTACATCGCCGAGCAGCTGACCGACGACGAGCGCGCGGCCTACGAGGCCGACTCGGCGGCGGCGGGCGACGAAGCGTCCGACCTGATCACCGGGTCCGTGCCCGACGGCCTCACCGCCGTGTTCGCCGCTCCCTACCTGTTCGGTGAGCCCTTCGTGGCCTACCTCGGCGAGGTGGGCGGCAACAGCGACATCGACCGCGCCCTGCAGGAGCCGCCGAGCACCCGCGTCCTGTTCGACCCCCTCCTGTGGGGCACGGAGGCCGAGGCCGACGCCGAGGTCGAGGTGGTGGTGCCGCCCGGGGTGGACGAGGTGGATTCGGGACGGCTCGGCTCGCCCACCCTCTACCTGGTGCTGTCGGCCCGGACCACACCCCAGGCGGCGTTGGCCGCGGTCGACGGGGTGGCCGGCGAGGAGTACGTGTCGTTCCGGGACGGCTCCCGGGTGTGCGTGCGCACCACGCTCGTGGGGACGGACGACGCTCAGGCCGCGGAGCTGGAGACGGCGCTGCAGGGCTGGGTCGCCCAGTCCCCGGCGGAGACGGCCAGCGTCTCGCGCGACGTCAACGACGCCATCCAGTTCCAGGCCTGCGATCCCGGGGAGGCGGCCGCCGCCGCCGCCGTGACCCTCGACTCGCTGTCGCTCCCGGTGGCCCGCACCTCGCTCTACCTGGAGCTGCGGCGATCCGGGGGCACCGAGGCCCAGTCGTCCTGCGTCACTGCCGCGGTGATCCCCACCCTCACCACCGAGGAGCTCACCGTCCAGTCCGACGCGGTCACCGCCTCGCTCCAACAGAAGGTGCTCGGGGCGATGGAAGGCTGTCGGGGCGCCTCGTAGCGCCGCGGCTCGGGTCGGTCAGGACGCACGCCGGTCAGGACGCAGGCCGGTCAGGACGTCAGGGCGGTGATCACGAAGTACTGCACCTGGGTGGTGAAGTCGTAGACCTCCCACAGCGGCGCGTCGGGATCGTCGGGATCCAAGCGGGGGTGCCGGTGGTCGTCGTCGCTGATGTCGAGCCGGGTGCCCACCACCAGTCGCAGGGCGTTGAGGGCCTGCAGCCAGCTCCACAGCTCGTCCTCGGTCAGCTCCGTACGCAGGAGCGACGCCCGCACGGCGTCGATGGTCTCCCGCCGCCGGGTGCGCAGCTCGTCGCCGGCGAGGATCTGGTACGCCACGTCCCGGTCGGGGTCCTCCACGTAGGCGGGCGGGTGCAGGCGCTGCAGGCTGGGGTCGTCGGGTGCCAGCTCGAGCAGGTCCTCCAGCTCGCCGAGCAGCGAGTAGAGGGCATCGCGGTTCGGCTGGTCGAGGACCAGCTCGAAGGTGCCGTCGCCTCGTCGGCGCACCACCGGGTTGGACCGCCGGCTCACCGTCGGACCTCGGACGGTGCGGTGCTGGTGGTGTCGAAGGCGGTGTGGGCGGTTGCGGTGGGACGGGTCACGTGTCGTGCTGCATGGTGGCCCACAGCCCGTGCTCGTGGAGCCGGAAGACGTCGACCTCGGCCTGGTCGCGGGGGCCCGACGACACCACCGCCCGGCCGTTGTTGTGCACCTGCAACATCAGCTGGTTGGCCTTCTCCTTGGAGAACCCGAACAGCTTCTGGAACACCAGCGCCACGTACTCCATGGTGTTGATGGGGTCGTTCCACACCAGCACGATCCACGGCAGGTCGGTCTCGGCCTGCTCGTCACCCGTCGGTGACGAGATCTCCGTGGGAGAGATCACCGGTGCGCTCACGCCCTGATTCTGCCGGAGTGGAGGCGGTGGACTCCAGTGCCCCGATCTGGTCGGTCGGGTTGGGGTCGATCATCACCAGCAGGAGGTGCAGGGCGGCCACCCACACCAGCGACGCCCCGAGGATGTGGGTGGCCACCAGCATCGGTGGCACGCCCGAGAAGTACTGCGTGTAGCCCAGGGCTCCCTGCAACAGGAGGACCGTGAGCAG
This sequence comes from Acidimicrobiales bacterium, assembly GCA_036724365.1. Lineage (GTDB taxonomy): Bacteria > Actinomycetota > Acidimicrobiia > Acidimicrobiales > Iamiaceae > Aquihabitans. Next base: position 13,738 of record DAIMFV010000064.1, read on the forward strand.
CCATGAGCCGGCCCGGCGGAGCGGTTCGTGGCCGTGGTGGTGGCGGCGGAGCTGGACCAGCACCCAGACCACGGCGCCCAGGAACACGATCATCGTCATGCCGTGGACCCGGGCGGCGTCGTGCACCGCCAGCGGCAGGCGCTGCACCTCCCGGGCCGCCTCGAGCTGGGCGTCCAGCCCGGCCCCGGGTTCGGCCTCCTGGTGGCCGCTGTGCGGACCGGAGCCGGTGACCAGGGTGCCGGTGAGCAGGACCACCACGGCGAGGCCGACGACCGCCCAGCCCCACCGGGCCAGCGCCGGGGTGACGGTGGGGTGGGAACGGTTACCGCCGGGGCGGCCGGCCCGGTGGCGCAGCACCATGGCGTTGCCCACCAGCACCATCGACAGCACGAAGTGGCCCTGCACCAGCCAGGGGTTGAGGTGGCTGAGCACCACGAGACCGCCGAGCACGATCTGGCCCACCACCCCGGCGACCAGGCCCCAGGAGAGCCACACCAGGTCGCGCCGCCGGGGTCGCAGACGCAGGGACCCCAGGACGGCGGCAGCCACGGCGGCGGACACCAGCCCGGTGATCAAGCGGTTGGCGAACTCGATGCGGGCGTGGAGGTCCGACGTCGGGGTGAAGGTGGTGTCGGTGCACTTCGGCCAGTCGGTGCAGCCCAGGCCCGAGCCGGTGAGGCGCACCCCCGCGCCGGTGACGACGATGGCCACGAGGAGCACCAGGGCGACCTCGGTGATCCGGCGGTAGGTGGCGGCCTGCACGGCCCCGAGGCTACGGCGGGCCACCCGCCGTGCACCAAGGTCGGACCCTCTCACATGGGCTTTGGTCGGTCCGGAGGGCGCCACCCTAGGGTTGGTCCGTGCTCCAGGAGGCTTCGTTCACGGTGCGCCAGCGCATCGCCGGCTACGTGGCGTTGACCAAGCCCCGCATCATCGAGCTGCTGCTCATCACCACGGTGCCCACCCAGATCGTGGCGGCCCGGGGCATGCCGCCGTTCTGGTTGATGGTGAACACGGTCCTCGGCGGCACGCTCGCCGCCGGTGGCGCCAACGCCATCAACATGTACGTGGACCGAGACATCGACCGGGTCATGGAGCGCACCAAGGGCCGGCCGCTGGTCACGGGGGTCATGACCCCGCGTGCGGCCCTCACCTTCGCCATCGCCATCGAGGTGCTGGCGTTCGTGTGGCTCTGGTACTGGGTGAACCTGCTCAGCGCGGTGCTGGCCGTGGGCGCCTGCCTCTTCTACGTGTTCATCTACACGCTCTGGCTGAAGCGCACGTCCACCCACAACATCGTGATCGGTGGGGCGGCCGGCGCGGCCCCGGTGCTGATCGGCTGGTCGTCGGTCACCAACGACCTGAGCTGGGCGCCCGTCGTGCTGTTCGCGCTCATGTTCTATTGGACGCCGCCCCACTTCTGGGCGCTGGCCATCAAGTACAAGGACGACTACGCCGCTGCCGACGTGCCGATGCTGCCGTCGGTCGCCTCGCTCAAGACCACCGCCCAGCGGATCCTCGTGTACACGGTGATCCTGTGGGGCCTGTC
>DAIMFV010000065.1:0-15255 GCA_036724365.1 Acidimicrobiales bacterium
ATGGCGCGCACGACGTCCATGCCTTCGATCACCTTGCCGAAGACCGGGTGCTTGGGCGGTCCCGGCGTGAAGAAATCCAGGTAGGCGTTGTGGCTCGGGTTGGTGAAGGACTGCGCCCCCCCCCCGGCGGGCCGGGCGCGGGGGTTGGCCAGGCCCCCCCGCCACCAGGAGCAGGCCCCCCGCCCCGAGGTGCACGGCCACGCCCACATCCACCGCCACCAGGGCCGCCCCGACCCCGGCGCCCACCAGGACGCCGGCGCTCCACCGGGCGTGCAGTCCGTTCAGCAGCGGTTCGGCCGCCTGCTGCTCCAGTTGCACGCCGGCTCCGTTCATGGACACGTCGAGCACGCCGATGGCCAGGCCCACCACCAGGGCCGCCCCGGCCAGCGCGGCCCAGGACCCCGCCAGACCCGGGGTGAGCAGGAGCAGCCCCACCAGCGCCCAGGACCCGGTGATCACGCGGCGCCCGCCGAGGCGGTGCACCAGCAGCCCGCCGAACCACGCGCCGATCACGGCCCCGATCGACAGCCCGAGCAGCGCACTGCCCAGGGCTCCCTCGGACAGACCGAGGTCGTCCTTCACGTCGGGGATCCGCGACCCCCAGCTCCCGGCGGTGAGCCCCAGCGCCCAGAACGCGCCCCGCACGGCCCGCTCCTCGGGACCGACCCGCCTCTTGGTAGCGGGCCCTCCCACCGGCGCGACGCTACCGGCGGGCTCACGCGGCGGCGGAGCCCGGCGGTCTGGTTGACTGCGCTGCATGTCGCCCGCCTCCAGTACGCCCTCCGCCACCACCGGCGGCGCTCCCCCTACCGTTGCCACCACGGAGGAGCGGGAGATCACCGAGGCGGTGGACCTGTGCATGCCGGACGGGAAGCACCTGAACCCGGCGGCCAAGGGCTGGTCCCGGCGCCCCCTGCACACGGCCAACCTGCGGGGCGGGTGGGGGCGCACCAAGCGGTGGGACTACTGGGCGGTGCTGGCCGGCGACCTGGTGGTGTCGATCACCTACGCCGACGTCGACTACCTGGGCCTGGCCGACCTGTGGTGGGTGGACCTGGCCACCGGCGAGACCGGCGGGCGGCCGGCGCCCCTGCCGCTCGGGCGGGGGGTGTTCCTGCCCAACCGGCCCGGCACCTGGCCCCTGCGCCACCACGTGGCCGGGTACCGGCTCGACATCGTCGACGAACCGGCCGCCGACGGCCGGCCCGCCGCCACCGTGATCACCGCCGAGTGGACCGAGCACGGCCGGGCCGGCCACCTCCACGTGCGCATCGACCAGCCCGCGGGCCACGAGTCGCTGAACGTGGTCATCCCGTGGTCGTCCACCGCGTTCCAGTACACCTCCAAGCACCAGGCCCGCCCGGCCCACGGCACGTTCTCCATCGGCGGCCGCACCCGCCGGATCGGCGGGGGCGGGGGGGGCGGGGCGGGGGGGGAGGCCCACCGGGGCGGGGTGGTGGGCATCCAGATCGGCGGGAAGTGGACCGAGGGCACCGGTCACACCGAGAACGGGATGATCGTCGACGGCCGCCTCCACAAGATCGGCCAGGAGCTCACCTGGACCTACTCCTGGGACGACCCCCTGGCGCCGTGGCGGGTGAGCCTGCCCGACGGCACCGTGGACCTCACCCTCACCCCGCGCCACGACAAGCACTCGGCCACCAACGCGCTGGTGCTGGCCACCGAGGTCCACCAGGTGTTCGGCACCTGGTCGGGCCACGTGACCACCGACGTGGGCCGGCGGGTGGAGGTCGACGGCATCCAGGGCTTCGCCGAGGAGTCCCGCTCCCGCTGGTGACCCGAGGCGCGCCGCCGGGCCCGTCCCGGCCCCTGGACCCGTCCAGCGGTGGGCGGCGGCACTAGCGTCCCAAGCGGCCCGCGCCCGGTCACGGACGCTGCGGACCACCCGACCCCCTCTCCCCGGAGCGCTCCGTGCCCAACGCCCAACCCGTCGACATCGCCCCCGCCACCGGCAAGCTCGGTGTGCTGCTGCCCGGGATGGGCGCCGTCGGCACCACGTTCATCGCCGGCTGCCTCGCCATCCGCAAGGGCCTGGCCAGGCCGATCGGGTCGCTCACCCAGATGGGTCACATCCGCATCGGTGAGCGCACCGAGGCCAACTCGCCCCGCATCGCCGACTACGTGCCGCTCGCCGGCCTCGATGACCTGGTGTTCGGCGGCTGGGACGTGTTCGAGGACGACGCCTACGTGGCCGCCAGCCGGGCCGGCGTGCTCGACAAGCACCTCCTCGAGCAGCTCGGCGAGGAGCTGCGGGCCATCAAGCCCATGACCGCGGTGTTCGAGCAGGCGTACGTCAAGAACCTGCACGGCGACCACATCAAGGAGGGCACCTCCAAGTGGGACCTGGCCGAGCAGCTCGCCAACGACATCAACGCCTTCAGCGAGAAGCACGGCTGCGACCGCCTGGTGGCGGTGTGGTGCGGTTCCACCGAGGTGTACCGCGAGCCCACCACCGTCCACCAGACGCTCGCCAACTTCGAGCAGGGCCTGAAGGACTCCGACCCCGACATCGCGCCCAGCCAGATCTACGCCTACGCCCTGCTCAAGTTGGGCATCCCGGTGGCCAACGGCGCACCCAACCTCAACCTGGACACGCCGGCCCTGCTGGAGCTGGCCGCCCAGAACCAGGTGCCGGTCACCGGCAAGGACTTCAAGACCGGCCAGACCCTGATCAAGACCATCATCGCCCCCGGGCTCAAGACCCGGATGCTGGGCGTGGAGGGTTGGTACTCCACCAACATCTTGGGCAACCGCGACGGCGAGGTGCTCGACGACCCCGAGTCGTTCAAGGCCAAGGAGGTCAGCAAGCTCGGCGTGCTCGACACCATCTTCGAGCCCGAGCGCTACCCCGACCTCTACGGCGACATCCACCACGTGGTGCGCATCAACTACTACCCGCCCCGCGGCGACAACAAGGAGGGGTGGGACAACATCGACATCTTCGGATGGCTCGGCTACAAGATGCAGATCAAGATCGACTTCTTGTGCCGCGACTCCATCCTGGCCGCCCCGCTGGTGCTCGACCTGGCCCTCTTCCTCGACCTGGCCAAGCGGTCGGGCATGCACGGCGTGCAGGACTGGCTCAGCTTCTACTGGAAGAGCCCGCAGCCAGCGGCCGCCGGCCTCTACCCCGAGCACGACATCTTCATCCAGCTCATGAAGCTGAAGAACACCCTCCGCCAGCTCAAGGGCGACGACCCCGTCACCCACCTCGACGAGATCTGACCGGGCTGATCCCGGCACCCGAGGCGACTCGGGTGCCGGCTACCAGGTGACGTCGTTGCAGCCCTGGTGGTCCTCGGGTTCCACCTGCAGGGTGGCGTGGGCGATGCCGTAGCGCTCCTGGAGCACAGAGCGCGCTCCGTCGAGCACGGCGTGGGCGTCCTGGTCCACCCCGATCATCAGGGGGGCCAACGCCACGTCCATCTCCGAGGTGAGGGTCCACACGTGCAGGTCGTGCACGTCGACCACGCCGTCGATGGCGGCCAGGTCCACCGCCAGCGCGTCCAGGTCGAGGTCCTGCGGCGCGGCCTGGATGAGGATGCGCACCGCCTGGCCGGCCAGCCGCCAGGTGCGGGGCACCACCCACAACCCGATGGCCACACCCACGGCGGGGTCGATCCACGCCCAACCGGTGCTGCGCATCACCAGGGCCCCCACGATCACGCCCACCGACCCCACGGTGTCGGCCAGCACCTCGAGGTAGGCGCCCTCCACGTTGAGCGACTCCTTGGACCCCTCCCGCAGCAGGGCGAAGGCCACCAGGTTGGCCAGCAGGCCGAGCCCGGCCGCCACCAGGACGGGGCCGCTGTCGATCTCGGGGGCGTCGCCGAAGCGCTGCACCGCCTCCACCAGCACGTAGCCGGCCACCCCGAAGAGCAGCACGGCGTTGGCCAGTGCCGCCAGGATCTCCAGCCGGTACAGGCCGAACGTGCGGCCCGGATGGGCGGCGGCCGAGCCGGCGGCGTGGCGGTCGGCCAGGCGGATGGCCGCCAGGGCCATGCCCAGCCCGGCCACGTCGGTCACCATGTGGCCGGCGTCGGAGAGCAGGGCCAGCGACCCGGTGACCAGGCCCACCACCAGCTCCACCACCATGAACACGGCCAGCACCGCGAAGGCGGCGGCCAGCCGCCCCTGGTGGCGGGCCCCGGCCCGGGTCGCCCCGTGGCTGTGGGCATGGCCCGCCCCGTGGGAGTGCCCGTGGCTGTGGTCGTGGCCCATCAGCGCGGGGCCGGGTCCGGGGCGAGGTGGTGGGCCAGGAAGGCGAGGGTGCGGTCCCACGCCAGGGCCGCGGCCGGGGCGTCGTAGCCGGGCCGAAGATCGCAGTTGAAGCCGTGCCCGGCGTGGTAGCGGTGGTAGGTGGCCTCGGGCCAGCGGGCCCGGAGGGTCTCGCCGTCGGCCACGGTGACCCGCTGGTCGGTGTCGCCCAGGTGGACCAGCAGCGGGGCCCGCACCACGTCGTCGACCAGGAGCTGGGCGGCCAGGCTCGGGTAGTACGCCACGGCGGCCCCGATCCGGTCGGGGATCCGGGCCGCGGCCGCGGCGGCCACCATGCCACCGAAGCAGAACCCCACCACCCCCACCCGCCCGGCCCCGCCCAGCTCCGCCGCCAGGGCATCGGCGGTGGCGGCCACGTCGGTCACGGCGTCGGCGATCGGGAGCCGGTCCCACGCCAGGGCCTGGCCCCGGGTCACTCCCTCGGCGTCGTAGGCCAGCTCCACACCCCGCTCGAGGCGGTCGAACAGTCGGGGGGCCAGGGCCAGGTACCCCGCGGCGGCGAACCGGTCGGCCACGCTTCGGATGTGGGCGTTGACCCCGAAGATCTCCTGGATCACCACCACCCCACCGAGGGGTGCACCGGCGGGTGGGTCGACCGGCTCGGCGCGGTGGGCGGTGAACCGGTGGCCGTCGGCGGTGGTGAGCTCCTGGTCGGTGGGAGGTCGGCTGGCGGCCATGGCCCGACGCTACGCGCCCTTCGCCCCGGTCGGCGCCCCGGTGGGCCGGTACGCTCCCAGGGTCTGGCCGGAGGTCCGGCCGGCCGAGCGGCCCGCGGCAGGCACGTGGGCGGAACAGGGGGCAGACGTGCGCAAGGCGATCGTCACCGCAGGGACGGCCGTGGCCGGCGCCATGAGCTGGTCGGCGGCCGAGTACGGGCTGCACCGCTTCCTCATGCACGAGATGCGGGGTCGTGGCCTCGCCTCCAAGGAGCACCTGCGCCACCACGCTGACGTCACCTACTTCAGCCCCACCCCCAAGAAGCTGCTGTCGGCCGCCGGCACCACGGCGGCGGTGCTGCCCGGCGCCTGGTCCCTGTTCGGCCGGCGGACCGCGGTCACCTACACCAGCGGGCTCATCGCCATGTACTTCGGGTACGAGGTCATCCACCGCCGGGCCCACACCCACCCGCCCAAGAGCTCCTACGGCCGGTGGGTGCGACGCAGCCACCTCCACCACCACTTCGGGGCCCCGATGCGCAACTTCGGCGTCACCTCTCCGGTGTGGGACCGCCTGCTCCGCAGCTACGACGAGCCGGGGGTGGTCACGGTCCCCCGACGCATGGCCCCCGACTGGCTGCTCGACGACGACGGTGAGGTCCGGCCCGAGTACGCGGCGGACTACGAGGCGCGGGGTCGGCGCCGCACCACCGCCGAACACCGGGCCCTCGACGAGCACGACGCCTTCGCCAACCTGGCGCCCACGGCCGACGTGCTCGCGTCCGCCCAGCTCCCGGTCGCCGAGCCGGCCTCGGCCTGACCCGCCTGACCGACCGGGTGGCCCGCCGCGCCCTCAGATCGGGGGCGGTCCCGGGTCGGGATCCGGGGTGCGATCGGCCACCACGCTGGCCACGATGCCGGTGACGTGGGTGGGGGTGAGGCCCAGGCCCCGCCCGGCCAGATCGATCACCCGCCGTTGGTCGGCGGTGACGGTGCCGTCGGCCATGGCCACCCGTACCAGATCGGCCACCAGGCGCTCCTTGCCGGTGACCTCCAGGCCGTCGGCCAGCGGGGCCACGTACTGCTCGGCCAGTGCCGGGTCCAGGGCGGCCACGTCTCCCGCCAGCACCGCGTCGTCGTAGGCGGGGAGCACCCGGGCCACGTGGTCCACGGCGGTGGTCCGGAGCTCGGCGCTGTCGACGCGGCCGGTGCGCACGATCATGGCGGTGAGCACCCGCACCGCGTCGTCGAGGATCGCGGCCAGGCTCGCCGTGGTGGGCTGGTCGGCCACCGCCGGGTCGTAGCGGGTGTGACAGGTCTCGCACTCCACCACCTCGCCCACGCGGTTCAGCGGGATCAACGGGATCCAGAACAGCGTGAACCACCGGCGGGCGGAGCGACGGGCGCCGACGCGGTCGCCGCCGCAGGTCGGGCAGAAGAGGACGAGCGAGGCCACGGTGGACAGCCGGATCCTGAACCCGAACACGAGCAGCATCGATCCTCCTCACGAACCCCGGCCGCCGGAGGGCTCCCGGCGCTGGCCCAACACTAGGGGCCGTTTCGATGCCTCGGCTCGGCGCCCTGCGGGACCTCCCGGGCGGCCCGGTAGCCTGATGGTCGCATGGAAGACGCCGCGGCCGACACCGCCACCCACGAACCCGCCACCCACGACCCCGCCGACCCCGTCACCGACGAACATGTCTCCGACGAGGTCGACCCGGAACCCTCCGAGCCGGCCCGGGCGGTGCCGATGCGCGTCACCCCCGACGCTCTGAGCCAGGTGATGAGCATCCTCGCCGCCGAGGACGACCCCGAATCGCTCGGCCTGCGGATCGCCGTGACCGGCGTCCAGGGCGTGGAGTACGCCTACGACCTGTCCTTCGAGGACCGCACCTCCGCCACCGACGACGACCTCGTGTACAACCAGGGCGATCTGGTCGTGATGATCCCCCGGGACTCCGTCGACGCCCTGTGGGGTGCCACCCTCGACCTGCCGTCCACCGCCGGCCAGGGCGGTCTGGTGATCCGCAACCCCAACCGACCCGACCCGCTCGCCGACTTCGACATCGAGCTCACGGGCACGGTGGAGGAGCGCATCGACCAGTTGCTCGCCCAGCAGATCAACCCGGCCCTGGCGTCCCACGGTGGTTTCGCCTCGCTGGTCGAGGTGCTCGACGGCACCCGCGCCGTGGTCACCATGGGCGGTGGCTGCCAGGGGTGCGCGGTAAGTGCCCTCACCCTGCGAGACGGCATCGAGAAGGCGATCCTCCAGCACGTGCCGGAGATCACCGAGGTGCTCGACGCCACCGACCACGCCGCCGGCGAGAGCCCCTTCTACTCGGAGTAGCGCCGTGACCGGCACCTGACGCGGGTTGGCAGTCGCGACTCAGACCCGTCGCTGCCATCGTTGTGGTGCGCCTGCGGCGCTCATCTGCTGGTTCCGCTCGGGCAGTTCCTCGCTGCGCTGCGGAGCCCGAACGGCGTTTGCGCCGTTGGCACTGGTGGTCGCGGCCCGGACACCCCCGCGGGCAAACGTCGCAAACGCTCCTGGTCGCGGCAGGAGAGGCTGCGCGGCTCGGGTTCCTGACCCGACCCCGGGCGCGGCGGCGGCGCCGGCCCGGGTCCAGGGAGAGACCCGCACCGACGCCGCCACCGGGACGACCCCGATCACGTCGGGGTCGGCGAGCCGGGGGCCGGACCGATCAGGGGAGCAGGCAGTTCCCCAGGGCGGGGAGGCCGGCGAAGCGGGCCGACATCCAGTCGAGGGCCGGCACCACCCCCTCGACCATGCCGAGCACGTGCTCGCCCGGCAGCGGCGCCCACGTGACGGTGGCGCCCTTGTTGCACCAGGTTCGCCGCAGTTCGGCGGCCTGGGCGTAGGGCACCATCTCGTCGATCAGGCCGTGGTACTGGAACACCGGGGCGTTGGGCCGGGTGGAACCCAACTTGTTCTCGGCCAGCCGGGCCTGCCAGGCCGGTGCCGCCAACGGGTCGGTGGTCACGTAGTCGTTGCGGCTGGTGAACACCGTGCCGAACAGGGTGCCGATGCCGTCGACGCTCACCAGGCAGAGGTCGTCGGCCTCGGCCATGAGCTGACGACCGGTGTCGTTGAGGTAGTCCTCCAGGTTCAACTCGGGGTAGGCGGCGTCGAGACCGATGGAGGCGAGCATCGCCAGGGCCACCACGGGGCCGCCGTCGACGAACTCGGCCACCGCAGTCAGATCGCCGGGGATGCCACCGGCGGCAGTGCCCTTGATCTTCAGGTCGGGGGCGTAGGAGCCGGCGAGCTCGGCGGCCCAACCGGCCGCGCCGCCGCCCTGGGAGTAGCCCATGAGGCCGACGGGCGTGTTGGTGGACAGGCCGGAGCCGGGCAGGCGGATGGCGGCCCGGGCCATGTCGAGCACGGCCCGACCCTCGGAGCGGCCCACCACGTAGGTGTGGAGCCCGGGGGTGCCGAGACCCTCGTAGTCGGACACGGCCACGGCCCACCCGCGGTCCAGGGCCGCCTTGATGAAGAGCATCTCGTAGTCGGCGCCCTGGGTGAGGGTGTAGGAGGGGGCGCACTGGTCGCCCACGCCCCGGGTGCCGACCGCCCACGACACCAGCGGGCGGGCGCCGCCACCGAGCCAGGGCGTGGTGGGCACCAGCACGGTGCCCGAAACGGCGTTGGCCTGGCCCATGGCGTTGGTGGACCGGTACAGCACCTGGGTGGCGGTCACGCCCGGCACCGGGGCGTGGTCCAGCGGGTCCAGGGTGAACACGCTGGGACGCGAGCGCAGCACGTCGCCCGCCTGCGCCGCCGGCAGGGGGCTGGGTGGCGTGTAGAAGGCGTCCTGGTCCGGCGTGGGCGGGTCGCAGGCGGTGATGCCGAGCGCACCGAGCACGAAGGCGGCGATGACGGCGGCGCGGGCCAGGGGGGCGCGGCGACGCGGGGTGGTGACGGACACCAGGTCCTCCGGGGGGAGCAGGGGAACGGGGAGCCGTCACCGTGCGGACACGTGACGACCGCCACATGCTCACGATCCGTGTGACCCCTGTCAACTCCCACCACCTTATGTGGTCGGGTGAGCGCGTGGGGTGTTCAGATGGCCGTCAGACAGCCAGCCGGATCAGGAGCCGAGGGCCGCCCGGACGGTGGCGGCCACCCCGGCGGCGTCGAGCCCCAGGTCGGCGAGGATGGCGTCGGCCTTGCCCTGGGCGATGTACGCGGTGGGGGTGCCCAGCACGGTGACGCGCGGTTCGGTGGGCCGAGCCCGACAGCGGTCGCTCAGCTCGCGGGCGATCGAGGCGCCGATGCCGCCGTCGGCCAGGCCGTCCTCCACGGTGATCACGTGGCCGAAGGTGGCGGCGTGGTCCAACAGGGCGGGGTCGAGCGGCTTGACCACCCGGGGATCCCACACCGTGGCCTCGATGCCGTTGGCGGCCAGCAGGTCGGCGGCGTCGAGGCAGGTGCCCAGCATCTTGCCCACGCCCACCAGGCACACGTCGCCACCGTGGCGGGCCTGTCGGGCCGAGAGGCCGTGGCCCACCTCGTGGTCGGCCACTTCGCGGGCCGGGGTCTTGGCCCACCGCAGCGCGGCCGGGCCGGTGCACAGGTCGAGGGCGTCGTGGAGCATCACCTGGAGCTCCTGGTACGAGGACGGGGCGAAGATCGTCATGCCCGGCACCTTGGACAGCAGCACCAGGTCGAGCACCCCGTGGTGCGACGGGCCGTCGTCGCCGGTGATGCCGGCGCGGTCCAGGCAGAACACCACCGGCAGGCCGTGGAGTCCCACGTCGAGGTTGGCCTGGTCGAAGGCCCGGCTGAGGAAGGTGGAGTACACCGCCACCACCGGCCGCAGACCGCCCATGGCCATGCCCGCCGCCGCGGTGACCGCGTGCTGCTCGGCGATGCCCACGTCGACGAAGCGATCGGGGAAGCGCTCCTGGAACGGGAGCAGCCCGGTGGAGCCCGGCATGGCGGCGGTGATGGCCACCAGCTCGGGGCGGGCCTCGCCTTCCTTGACGATGGCCTCGGTGAACGCCGCGGTGTAGGACGGCGCACCACCGGAGGCGGGCTGCGGGCCGATCTCGGGGTTGAACGCCGAGGTGTCGTGGAGGCACTTCTCCTCGTCCTGCTCGGCCGGCGGGTAGCCCTTGCCCTTGGTGGTGAGCACGTGCACCACCACCGGACCGTCGTACTCGGCGGCGTTGCGCAGCGCCTCCTCGAGCAGTTCGATGTCGTGCCCGTCGAACGGGCCGCTGTAGCGGACGCCGAGCGTCTCGAAGAAGATCGGCGGCTCGAGCATCTCGCGCAGGCCGGCCCGGGCCCCCGACAGGCCCCACGCCAGGTGCTGGCCGATGCCGGGGACCTGGCGCACCATCACCTCGGCGCGCCGCCGCTGGCGCACGTAGCGGGGGTCGAGGCGCAGACGGGACACCGATGCGGTGAGGCGGCCCACCGTGGGGGCGTAGGAGCGACCGTTGTCGTTCAGGATGATGATGGCCTTGCGGCCGGTGTGGCCCAGGTTGTTCAGCGCCTCGTAGGCCATGCCGCCCGTGAGGGCGCCGTCGCCGATCACCGCCACCACCTCGCGGCGGTCGGGCTCGGGTTCGCCGCGGTGGAGGGCAGCGTCTCGTCGCAGGTCCTCGGCCATGGCCAGGCCGTGGGCGTAGGACAGCACCGTGGAGGCGTGGCTGTTCTCGATCCAGTCGTGCTCGGATTCGGTGCGGCTCGGGTACCCCGACAGGCCGCCGGGCCGTCGCAGCTGGTCGAACTCGCCCCGTCGGCCGGTGACCAGCTTGTGGACGTAGGCCTGGTGGCCGGTGTCCCACAGGATCCGGTCGTGGGGCGACTGGAACACCCGGTGCAGGGCCAAGGTGAGCTCCACCACGCCCAGGTTGGACCCGAGGTGCCCGGCGTTGCGGGCCACCGTGTCCACCACCACGCTTCGGATCTCGCTGGCCAGGACCGCGAGCTGTTCGGCCGTGAGCGGTCGCAGGTCGGCGGGAGAGGTGATGGAGTCGAGCAGCATCGGAGCGGGGTGGCCGGCGGCGGCCGCCGACCGTCGACCACGCTACCCCTCCGTGGTCGGGCTGCCAGATCGGTGCGACAGCCGGTCTGATGGCGGGCCGGCCCGGGCGAAGGTGACGGCTGACCCTCGTCCGCGTCCGGTCCGACCCGTACGATGGCCGGGTGGAACCGGTGGAGCGGGCACGGTCGGCGAGCGAGCAGGCCCGTGCGGCCGGCGAGAGTGCGGTGGCGTCCATCCGCCGCTCGGTGTCGGAGCGGCTCGCCGACCTCATCCGCAGCGACCCGGAGTGGGCCGCCCAGGCCGCCGAGGTCGGACTCATCGACCGCACCTGGCTCGACGACCCCACGGGTCGGCCCTTTCGCACCGCCCCACCGGCCGAGATGGTGGAGCGGTTCCTCGAACGCACCTCCGAACGGCGTCCGTCGGTCCTGGCGTCGGTGGGGCTCAACGCCCTCCAGGCCCTCTCGCTGGTGCGGGCCACGTCCGACGAGGATGCCGTCCCCGTGGAGGTCACGGTGATGTTCACCGACCTCGAGGGCTTCACCCGCTACACGGCCGAGCACGGCGACGAGGCGGCGGTCGCCCTGGTGTCCGAGCACCAGCGCCAGGTGGGGCCGATCGTGCGCAGCCGGGGTGGTCGCATCGTGAAGCGCATGGGCGACGGCCTCATGCTGGCGTTCCCCGCCCCCGAGGCCGCGGTCCTCGCCGGCCTCGAGCTGGTCGACGCCGTCGAGGTGCCGCTGCGGCTCCGGGCCGGCATCCACATCGGCGAGGCCGTGGTCACCCACGACGACATCGTGGGTCATGCCGTCAACGTGGCCGCCCGCATCACCGAGGGGACGCAGGCGGGAACGGTGCTGGTCTCGGTCGACGTGCGGGAGGCCGTGAGCCGGGAGGCCGACGGGGTCCTGCGGGGCGTCACGTTCGGTCGGGCCCGTCGCTACAAGCTCAAAGGGCTCGAACCGGTGAGCCTCTGCCGGGTCGAGCGCGAATGGTGAGCACCGTCCCGGTGGACGGTCCGCCCCGCCGCCTCCTCGACACCATCGAGCTCCAGCGGCTGGGTTGCGAGCTCGCCGGGTCGCCGCTCTACGCGCGTGTGCTCGACGCCGTGGCCTCCGACGTGCGGGCCGGCGGTCCCACCAACGACCTGCTCGCCCCGCACGCCGGGGCCCCGGTGGGCGACGCCGTGCTGCTGCGCCTCCTCGGCGGGGTGCACCGACTCGTGCTGGAAGGTGCCGCGCCCGCGCTCGCGGTCCACTACCCCTCGGTCGGTGGCACCGAGGGGTCGGGCCTGGAGCGCGAGTTCCTGGCCGTGGTGGCCGAGCACGCCGACCTGCTCCGCCGGGACCTGGCCGCGGGGGTGCAGACCAACGAACCCGGGCGGAGCGCGGCGTTGCTCGCGGGCTACCTCGAGCTGGCTCGGAGCGGGCTCCCGTTGCGGGTGTTCGAGGTGGGAGCCAGCGCCGGGCTGAACCTGCTGTTCGACCGGTACCGGTACGAACAGGGCGCGTGGAACTGGGGTCCGCCCGACAGCCCGCTGGTGGTGGCGTCCCCCTTCGCGGGAGACCCACCCGGACTGGCTCCCCCGGTCGAGGTGGTTGCGCGGCGAGGCTGCGACGTGGACCCGGTCGACCCGACCACGGCCGAGGGTCGCACCCGGCTGCGGTCGTTCGTGTGGCCCGACCAGCCCCCCCGCCGGGCCCGCCTCGACGCCGCCCTGGAGGTGGCCGCCGCCCTCCCCGTTCCCGTCGACCGGGCCGACGCGGTGGCGTGGGTCCGCGACCGTCTGGCCGAGCCGGTGCCGGGCACGACGACGGTGGTGACCCACTCGATCGTGTTCCAGTACCTGACCCCCGCCGACCAGCGCACGTTCATCGCCGCAGTGGAGGAGGCGGGCGAACGGGCCGACCCCACCGCGCCGGTGGCGTGGCTGCGCATGGAGCCGGCGGGCGAGCAGGCCGATGTGCGCCTCACCACCTGGCCCGGCGGCCGGACCCGCCCGGGGGCCCGCAGCGCCTACCACGGTCCGCCGGTGGCCCTCGACCCACCCGGCCGGTAGTACTTCGACCGGGAACGTTTGCGACGTTTGCCCGCGTGGGTCTCCGGCTCGCGACCACTGATGTCAACGGCGCAAACGCCGTTCGGGCTCCGCAGCGCAGCGAGGAAGTGCCCGAGCGGAACCAGCCGACGAGCGCCGGAGGCGCTCCTCGAGGTTGGCAGCGACGGGTCTGTGGCGCGACCGCCGACCCCGCGAACGGTGCCGGTCACGGCACTCGTCACCGGCTGGTGGTGACCTCGTCGGCGAGCGGGGCCGGTGAGGGCCCGGCGTGGGCGCGGGCGTCGCTCCACCGTTCGACCGAACGGGCCACCCAGAGGCCGCCGAGCAGCACGAGGCCACCGAAGAAGGCGTCGAGCCAGTAGTGGTTCCCGGTGATCAGGATGCAGAAGAGCGTGGCCGCCGGGTAGGCGAAGACCCACCAGGCGCGGCGGGGGAGCGGGCCGGGTGTGCGGCCGTCGGCCTCGGCGCGGCCGGCCGCCAGGGACCGGAACACCAGGATCATGGTGACCGCACACCACGTGGACCAGCCGAAGTGGAGGCTGGGCATGGCCGCGTACTGGTTCGACACCACCGACATGCCACCCTCGCCGAACTTCCAGATGCCGCCCCACACGTCGATGGTGTCGACGATGCCGTAGCCGTGGCACCCCGGCTCCCGGCCCTTGCAACCGCCGTACACCGAGTTGGCGTCGAGCAGGCGGGGCGGCATGAGCGTGTAGGCGGCGAAGCCCACCAGGGCGAGCAGCGTGGTGGCGGCCAGGGCGGTGCGGGCGAAGCGGTACACCCGCGGCGCCTTGAAGAAGGCGAAGAAGAGCACCCCGATGGTGACGGCGAAGTGGGCGGTGCCGTAGAAGATGTTCCAGGCCCGGATGAAGCCGTCGGCCGGCAGGTCGAGGTACCACTGCTGGAGGGCCGGCTCGAACCACAGGCCGAGGGTCTCCTCCACCCGGATCACGCCCCGGGCGTGGCGGAAGGCGATCGTGCGCGACTCGGGGCCGGCGCCGAACGTGCTGCGCACCAGGGAGTACAGGAGGTAGAAGGAGCCGGCCAGCAGCACCTCGCGCCACCACCGCAGTTGGGGCTCGGGCCGCGCCGGCTCCAGCGCCGAGGCGCTCAGGACGGTCATGCGGTGGCGGTGGAGGCGGCGGACCGCTGCCCGATGGCGAAGGAGGGGGCCCCCAGCAGGCTGACCACCAGGTTGAGCAGGTAGAGGAGCAGGCCCAGGGCGATGGCCTGGGAGCGGGGGACGCCGAGCGGGTGCAGGAAGAGGGCGAACAGGCCCTCTCGGACGCCCAGCCCGGAGATGGAGATGGGGATCACCTGGGCGATCAGCACGGCGGGCACGAACGCCAGGAGGGCCGTGGGCCCCACCCCCGCGGGCAGGCCCAGGGCCCGGGCGGCCATGAGCGCGGCGGCGATGAGCACGAGCTGGTAGGCGAACCCGGTGGCCAGGATCTGGGCGGTGGCGCGGGGGTGGTGGGCCAGGCGCTGGATGCCGAACCGGGTGGCGCCGGGGAAGCGGCGCCACCCCTCGTTGTGCTCGAGGCGACCCTCCAGCCCCTGGCCGGGGCGAGCGGTGAGCACGAGCACCACGGTGAGCAGCACCAGGGTGCCTGCGGCCGTGGCGAAGGCGATGGTGGAGGCCCGGCCCAGCTCGCGCAGGCCCGGGTTCACCAGCAGCCCGGTGAGGGTGATCACGGGCAGCACCAACCAGCCGGTGAGCCGTTCCAGCACGACCGAGGCGAAGGTGGTGGGGGCCTCGCCGTTGTCCCGGCTCAGGCGCGACACGCGCAGGGCGTCGCCGCCGATGGTGCTGGGCAGCACGTTGCCCATGAACTGGCCGGCGAGGTACAGCGACAGGAGGCGGCGGAACGGCGGGTGCTGGTCGAGCGCGTTCAGCACGGCGCCCCACCGCACGGCCGACAAGACCACCCCGCCGAAGGTGAGCACCAGGGCCCCGGTGAGCCAGGCGAGCGTGCCGGTGGTGGGGTCGGGGATGGCCTCGGACCAGTTGGCGCCGATCTTGGTGACCAGGACCCACAGCAGGAGCGCGCTGACCACGAGTCGTGCCGCCAGCACGAGCTGTGGTCTGGAGAAGTGCACGGCGTTCCGCCCCTGAACGGTGTCGGGTCTGGCGACCGAGTCTACCCGCCGACCCTTCCGGCCCCGGGCGGTCCTAGACATCCCACGCCCCGTAGGTGTCAAGCGGCGAGTTGGCTGCGGTGCC
>DAIMFV010000066.1:0-13720 GCA_036724365.1 Acidimicrobiales bacterium
ACCCCGCTCGGCCGTGGGCATCCCGAAGCCCGGTGCCGCGCCGACCGGGGCCCGAGCGGCCCGTGGGCCCGGCGGGCCCGCCGCGCCGCGGGGACCGTCCCCCGTAGTCGAGCCGCAGTCGGCCGCCGCCTCCACCGTGGCCGGCCTGGCCGCCGCCAGTCGCCAGGACCGCCGGCGGCGCACCGCGCCGGACCGCGAGGTCCTCCGTCGACGGCTGGTCGTGGGCGGCGGTGTGGTCGCGGTGCTGGTGGTGCTGGGCGTGGCCGTGTCAGCGCTCACGGGCGACGGCGGGTCCGACGGCGACCGGGCCGCCACCGACGGCACCGAGCCGGTCAGCTCCACCACGGCCGCCCCCGGCCTGGCCCCGCCCACCTCGGCGCCGTTCGACGGGTGGGTCGACCCGGCCTCGTCGGGCTTGCCGTGGAGCTCGGAGGTGGTGGGCCAGCTCACCTTCCGGGGCAACCCCACCCGCTCGTACTACGGCCTGGGCCCCGTGCCCGAGGCCCCCGAGATCCTCTGGCGCTACCCCGAGAGCGGCGGCATGTGCGGCGAGTCATCGGTGGGCGGCCAGTCCAAGACGTGGTGCGGCACCGGCTGGACCGGTCAGCCCGCGGTCTGGCTGGAGGACGGCCGCACCTGGGTGACCTTCGGTGCCTACGACAAGAGCATCCACTTCCTCGACGCCACCGACGGCTCCGACATCCTCAGCCCGTTCGACATCGGTGACATCGTGAAGGGGTCGGTCACCCGGGACCCCGACGGGTACCCGCTGCTCTACTCCGGGAGCCGGGCCAACTTCCACGTGATCGCCCTGGACCGGGCGAACGGCGAGCCCGAGAGCCTGTGGGAGCTCACCGACGATGCCGTGTCGCCCACCAAGTGGAACGACGACTGGGACGGCTCGCCCCTCGTGATCGACGACTTCTTGTTCCAGGGCGGCGAGAACTCCCAGATCCACATCGTCAAGCTCAACCGGGGCTACGCCGCCGACGGCACCGTCACCGTGGCCCCCGAGCTGGTCTTCAACGCCCCCGGCTGGGACCAGGAGCTCACCTCCGCGCTCAGCGGTTCGGGTTCTCGGGTGAACGACGTCTCGATCGAGAACTCGGTGGCCATCTCCGGCAACACCCTCTACTTCACCAACTCGGGCGGACTCGTGCAGGGGTGGGACATCTCCGGGCTGAAGGAGGGCCGCGACCCCGAGCGCACGTTCCGGTTCTGGACCGGCGACGACACCGACGCCTCCATCGTGATCGACCGGGAGGGCTACCTCTACGTGGCCCAGGAGGTGGAGCGCGGGTCCAGCAGCTCGCGCAACACCGAGGTGGGGCAGCTCGTCAAGCTCGACCCCCGCAAGCCCGACGACCCGGTGGTGTGGTCGGTGGCCGACGACCACGGCATGTGGGCCACGCCGGCGCTGCACCAGGGGGTGGTGATCGCCCCCACCGACAGCGGGCGCATCGTGGCCGTGCACCAGGTGACCGGCGAGATCCTGTGGGAGAAGAAGCTGCCCGGCCCGACGTGGTCGTCTCCCGTGGTGGTCGACGACGTGTGGGTGCAGGGCGACTGCAACGGCGTGCTGCACGGCTTCGACCTGTCGAACCCCCGGGTGGAGCCGCCGGAGCTGTGGAACGTGCAGCTCGAGGGCTGCGTGGAGTCCACGCCCACCGTGTTCCAGGGACGCATCTTCGTGGGGGCCCGGGGTGGCGCCTTCTACGCCATGGGCGACCCCGACACCGCGGGTTCGACGCCAAGCACCGACGCCGGCGGGTCGCCCGACGCCTGAGCGACGGTCTCCGGGGCGAACCCGCGGGCCTACTCGGTGCCGATGGCGTCGAGGACCTCGAGGCGGCTGGCCTTGTAGGCCGGCCAGATCGATGCCACCACGGCGAACACCGCCGCCAGCACCACGATGAACCCCACGTCGACCGGGTCCACCGAGAACTCGGTGATGCCCTGGGACTCGAGGGCCTTCACCATCACCCAGCTCAACGACAGGCCGACGAGGATGCCGATGGCCGTGCCCATCAGCGCCACGATCACCGCCTCCCACCGCACCGAGGAGCGGAGCTGGCTGCGGCTCATGCCCATGGCGCGCAGTAGGCCCAGCTCCCGGGTGCGCTCGTGGATCGACAGCGACAGCGTGTTGGCGATGCCGATGAGGGCGATGAGGATCGACACGGCGAGCAGGCCGTAGATCACGTTGAGCAGGGCCGAGATGGAGCTGATGAGGCTGCTGGTGTACTGGTCGCGGTCCTGGAGGGTCATGGTGGGGTAGTTGGTGAGCTGGTTCTTCAGCGCGGGACGCACCGACTCCGGGGTGACCCCACGATCGAGGGTGAGCCCCAGCAGGGCATCGGTGGGCTGACGGACCAGGGTGGCGGCGTCGGCGCGGGTGATCGTCCACTGGCCGAGCAGGGCGGGGTCGTCGCTGATCGGACCGACCGTGAGCTCGAGCGACTCGCCCGAGGTGCCGAGCACGGTGAGCCGGTCGCCCGGGGCCAGGTCCTGCTGCTTGGCGACCTGCCGGTCGACCACGATCTGGCCCGGCTGGAGGTCGGCGACGGTGCCCGACGCCATCCGGAACGCGAAGACCTGCTCGGCGGTGGCGGGGTCCACCGCGCCGATGACGGCACCCGGCTCCTCGCCGTTGGGGAGCTGGACCTGGCCGATCACCAGGCCGAAGGCGGTGACGGTGTCGACGCCCTCCACGTTGGCCAGGTCCGCCGCCAGTTCCGGCGGTGCGCCGTTGAAGGAGAACCGGTTGGCGGGCTGGATGATGAAGTCGCCCTCGAAGCCCTGGCCGATCGCACCGGTGATGGAGGCCTTGGTGGAGCTGGCGAACACCGTGATGAAGCTCACGAGCGTGACGCCCACGATGAGGGCGGCGGCGGTGGATGCCGTGCGGCGCGGGTTGCGCATGGCGTTCTGGCGGGCCAGCGTGCCGGTGATGCCCTTGACCGCCGGCAGCCACGACCCGACGGCGCGGGCGAGAGGTCGGGCCATCACCGGGCCCAGCACGATCACGCCGATCATCAGCAGACCGAGTCCTGCCCCCACCGGGGGCAGGTCGCTGCTGGGCAGCTCGCCGCCCAGCGCGGGCCGGACGAGCAGGCCGGCCAGCACCAGGCACAGCAGGCCGGCACCGGCCCGGATCCGCGAGGCGTTGGACCGGTCGATGGCGACGTCGCGCAGGGCGGCCAGCGGCGGCACCCGGGTGGCCCGGACCGCGGGCATGAGGGCGGCGATGGTGGTCACGCCGAGACCCACCGCCATGGCCAGCGCCGCCGTGCTGGGCTGGATCACCAGGCTGGTCTGGGGGATGTCGACGTCGAGGGCGTCGAGCAGCACGAAGGCCCCGGCCGCGAGCAGCACGCCGCAGACGAAGCCCACGACCGCCGAGAACACGCCGATGAGCAGCGCCTCCAGCAGCACCGAGCCGAGGATCTGGCCCCGCCCGGCTCCGATGGCCCGCATCAAGGCCAGCTCGCGGGTGCGCTGGGCCACCAGGATGCTGAAGGTGTTGGAGATGATGAACCAACCCACGAACAGGGCGATGAAGGCGAACACCAAGAGCGCGGTGGTGAAGAAGCTGAACGCCTCCTTGACCTCGCTGGCCGACTCGTCCGAGAGCTGCTCGCCGGTGATCACGTCGGCGCCGGCCATCAGGTCGGCCTCGCGCAGCGAGGCGACCAGCTCCTCCGGGGTGACGCCGGCTTCGGCCAACACCTCGATCTGGTCCACCTCGCCCTCTTTGCCCTGGAGGCGCTGCGAGGTGGCCAGGGTGGTGCCCACGAAGATGGAACCGCCGGCCGAGTCCGCCTCGCCGAACCTGGAGATGCCCACGAGGGTGAACTGCTCGGGTCCCTGGGCGCTGATCAGCGTGACCTCGTCGCCCAGGGCGAACCCGCCCTTGTCGACCCCGGCCCGGTCGATGATGACCTCGCGGTCGGCCTCGGGGGCCCGCCCGCTGGACACCTGGTACGAGTTGAGCGAGGGCTCCGGGGTCCAGGAACCGACCACGGTGGGCGGACCGGCGCCGCCGATGGCGTCGCCCGCCGAGTCGAGCAGCGTGAGGTCGAACCCGGCCACCGATCCTTCCGCCGCCGCCACCCCCGGGACGTCGCGGACCTCGGTCACGAGCGACTCCGGGACGAGGTCGCGCACCGTGCCGCCGAAGTCGCTCTCGAACAGCTCGGGGCCGCGCACCACGGCGTCGATGCCCTGACCCAGGTCGCCGAACAGGTCGTCGAAGACCCGGCTCAGGGTGGAGTTGAGCACGAGGGTGCCGGCCATGAAGGCCACACCCAGGATCACCGCCACGCAGGTGGAGATGAGACGGCGCTTGTGGGACCAGAGCGAGCGGAGGGTGGTGCGGAACATGGCAGCCTGACGGATAGCGGCGGACGGGGGGCGTGCGGCTGCGCTACTCGCCGAAGGTCTTCATGAAGTCGACGACGGAGTCGGTGGTGGGCTCGTGGATCTCGTGGACGAGGGCCCCGTCGGCCAGGACGAGCACCCGGTCGGCGTAGCTGGCCGCCACCGGATCGTGGGTGACCATCACGATGGTCTGGCCGTAGTCCGTGACCGCCCGCCGCATGAACGAGAGGATCTCGGCGCTGGATCGCGAGTCGAGGTTGCCGGTGGGTTCGTCGGCGAAGATGATGGCCGGCTTGCTGGCCAGGGCCCGGGCCACCGCCACCCGCTGCTGCTGGCCGCCCGACAGCTCGCTCGGCCGGTGGGTCAGCCGGTCGCCCAGGCCCACGGTGCCCACCACCTCGTCGAACCAGGCCCGGTCCACGTCCCGACCGGCCAGCGACAGCGGGAGCACGATGTTCTCCTCGGCGCTGAGCGTGGGGATCAGGTTGAAGGCCTGGAACACGAAGCCCACCCGGTCGCGGCGGAGGCGGGTGAGGTCCTTCTCGCTGAGCTGGGTGAGGTTCACCCCCTCGATCCACACCTCGCCCGACGTGAGGCTGTCGAGCCCGGCCAGGCAGTGCATGAGCGTGCTCTTGCCCGACCCCGACGGACCCATGATGGCGGCGAACCGACCCACCTCGAAGTCCACGGTGACCCCCGCCAGGGCGTTCACGACCGTGTCGCCCGATCCGTAGACCTTGCGGGCGTCGACGGCGCGGGCGGCCGCCTCGCCGGTGGCGGGCGGTGGAGCGGGGGACTCGGGCGTGGCGACGGTCATGGCGGACATCCTGGTGGCTGCAACCGGGCGTTTCCACCATGAAAGGGGCGAATTCGCCGCGCAACGCCGGAACCCATGCCGGACCGGGTGGCGCCCGGCACTAGCATCGCCCCTCGGTCCGAACGCCGATGTGAGGAGCGCGACCGTGCCTGCGACCGTGGTGGTCGGTACCCAGTGGGGAGACGAGGGGAAGGGGAAGTTCACCGACCTCGTCGCCAAGGAGATGCACCAGGTGGTGCGCTACCAGGGCGGCCACAACGCCGGCCACACCCTGGTGGTGAACGGTGAGAGCTTCGCCCTCCAGCTGTGCCCCAGTGGCATCCTCTACGACCACATCACCCCAGTGATCGGCAACGGCGTGGTGGTGGACCCGCGGGTGCTCATCGCCGAGATGGACATGCTCCTGGCCCGGGGGGTCGACCCGTCGCGCCTCAAGGTCAGCGGCAACGCCCACCTGATCCTGCCCTACCACCAGGAGCTCGATCGCCTGATCGAGCGCCGGTTGGGCAGCCGCAAGCTGGGCACCACCAAGCGCGGCATCGGCCCGGCCTACGCCGACAAGGCGTCGCGGGTGGGCCTTCGGGTGCAGGACCTGCTCGATCCCAAGATCTTCCGGGCCAAGCTCGAGGTGCTGGCCAAGGAGAAGAACGCCGTCCTGGCCAAGGTGTTCAACCAGCTCCCCCTGGACCCCGCGGAGATCGCCCGGGAGTACCTGGAGGAGTGCGCGCCCCGCCTCGCCCCCCACATCGCCGACACGGTCACCCTGGTGCACGAGTCGTTGGAGCGCGGCGAGCAGGTGCTGTTCGAGGGGGCCCAGGCCACGTTCCTCGACCTCGACCACGGCACCTACCCCTTCGTCACCTCCTCGAACCCGGTGGCCGGCGGCGTGTGCACCGGCGCCGGCGTCGGTCCCCGCTACATCGACCGGGTCATCGGCGTGGCCAAGGCCTACGTCACCCGCGTGGGCACCGGGCCGTTCCCCACCGAGCTCGCCATCTCGGGCGAGGCCGTGGGCGGCAAGCCCGCTGCCGGTGCCGCCGCCGAGGAGATCCGCCTGGGCGACCACTTCGTGAACGTGGGCCGCGAGTACGGCACCAACTCCGGTCGCCGCCGCCGGCCGGGCTGGTTCGATGCGGTGATGCTGCGCCAGGCCGTGCGCCTCAACTCCCTGTCCGAGCTGGCCATCACCAAGCTCGACATCCTCGACGACCTCGACACCGTCAAGGTGTGCGTGGCCTACGAGGTGAACGGCGAGCGGGTCACCCACCTGCCGTACCACCAGAGCGACCTCCACGCCGCAGTCCCCGTGTACGAGGAGCTGCCGGGGTGGAAGACCCCGCTGTCGGCCATCACCGAGACGGGCCAGCTTCCCGCCGAGGCCGAGGCCTACCTGGCGTTCCTCGAGCAGCAGGTGGGCGTGCCGGTCACGCTCGTGGGGGTCGGTCCCGGGCGGGAGCAGTACGTCCACCGGAACGCCGGCTGATGGCACCGCTGGCGCTGACCGAACGGCGGCCGGGAGCGTGCCGGTGAAGGTGGTGGTGGTCGGCTCGGGCGGCCGCGAGCACGCGCTGGCCGAGGTACTCGGTCGCACCGCCGAGGTCGTGGTCACACCCGGCAACCCCGGCATCCCCGGTTCGGTGGCCACCCCGGTCGAAGACCTGGTGGCCGACGGCTCGGTCGACCTGGTGGTCATCGGACCGGAGCAGCCGCTGGTCGACGGCCTGGCCGATCGCCTCCGCGCCCTCGGGGTGCGGGTGTTCGGTCCCGGCGCCGACGGGGCGCAGGTGGAGGGGTCCAAGGCCTACATGAAGGAGCTGGCCCTGGCGGCCGGGATCCCCACGGCGCGCTTCGCCGCCTTCGACGAGGTCGACGGGGCCCTCGCGTTCCTCCGGAGCCTCCCCGGTCCCTACGTGGTGAAGACCGACGGTCTGGCCGCGGGCAAGGGCGTGCTCGTCACCGACGACCTGGCCGAGGCCGAGGCCGACGTGCGGGCCAAGCTGGCCGGGCAGTCGTTCGGCGACGCCGGGCGGCGCGTGGTGATCGAGGAGTGCCTCACCGGCCCCGAGGTCTCGGTCTTCGCGGTGTGCGACGGGACGCGCACCGTGTGCCTCGCTCCGGCCCAGGACTTCAAGCGGGTGTCAGACGGCGATCAGGGCCCGAACACCGGCGGCATGGGTGCGTGGTCGCCGCTGCCGTTCGCCCCGGCCGACCTGGCCCGGCAGGTGGCCGAGACCTTCGTCGAACCGACGCTCGCCGAGCTCCGCGCCCGGGGCATCGACTACCGGGGCGTGCTCTACGCCGGGCTCATGCTCACCCCGGAGGGCCCGAAGCTCATCGAGTACAACATCCGCTTCGGCGACCCCGACTCCCAGGTGGTGCTCCTACGGCTCACGTCGGACCTGGCCGCGCTGCTGATCGCAGCCGCCGACGGCGATCTGGCCGCGGTGGACCCGCCCACCTTCGCCGACGACACGGCCGTGCTGGTGGTGGCGGCCAGCGAGGGGTATCCGCTGGCGCCACGCACCGGTGACCGCATCGAGGGCCTCGACGCGGCGCGGGGCGTGCCCGGCGCCACCGTCCTGGCGGCGGGCGTGGCGGCCGACGCCGACGGGGCCCTGGTCACCGCGGGCGGGCGGGTCCTGAACGTGGTGGGCCGGGGTACCGACGCGGCCGAGGCCCGCCGGTGTGCCTATGAGGCGCTGGCCCACGTGCGCTGGCCCGGCCTCCACCACCGCTCCGACATCGCCCTCACCCCGTGAGCCACCAGCCTGTGAGCCACCGACCCCTGGGCCACCGTCCGGGAGCCCTTCCGGCGCGCCGTACCCCGTCCGCGGGCGCCACCGGTGGCGCGGCGCCCGCCCTGCAGATCCCACCCGACCACCACCACGAGGAGAGAACGACGTGAGCGAGTACAAGGTCGCGATCCTGATGGGTTCGCCCAACGACCGACCCAAGATGGAGCCGGCCGCCGAGACGCTGGCGGCCTTCGGTGTCACCGCCGACGTGCACGTGATGTCCGCCCATCGCCCCCCCGCCAAGGTGGCCGACTTCGTCGGCCGGGCCCGGGCCGAGGGCTACGCCGCCATCATCTGCGGCGCGGGCATGGCGGCCCACCTCGCCGGTGCGGCGGCGGCCCACACCACCCTGCCGGTGGTGGGGGTCCCGCTGTCGGGTGGTGCGCTGAACGGTGTCGATGCCCTGTACGCCACGGTCCAGATGCCCCGCGGCATCCCGGTGGCCACGGTCGCGGTCGACGGGTCGGTGAACGCCGCCCTCCTCGTGGTGCAGATGCTCGCCATCTCCGACGAGGCCCTGGCCGAGGCTCTGGCCGAGGACCGCGAGGCCCGCGCCGCCGTCTCTTGACGGGCCAGGTCCGGGCCCGGACGCGAACCGCCCCGCACCGGGAGGTGCGGGGCGGTTGCGATCAGCAGCAGGTGATCGGGCGAACGATCACCCGGGAGGGTGACAACAGCAGCGGATCAGACCCGGGCGGCTTCGCCGGCGAGTTGGCCGAGCAGGTGGCGCTGGCCGGGAGACAGGACGGGCTCGAGGTTCTCGGCCGACATGGGGGCGTTCGGCGAAGCCGCGGGCGTGGCCAGGGCGGCGTCGGCGCTACGTCGGGCGGACTTGGCGGCCTGGCGCTGCGAACGACGCTGGGCCCAGCCCGACTTGACGGTGCCCGATGCGGGGAGGCCGCCCTGCGGCCCACCGGGCGGATCGTGGCGCTGGTTCGAGCCCGGGTCTCCGAAGAGGGCGGGCGCATCGTTGAAGGCGGCCACCGCGGCGGCGGGCATCTGCTGGGGCTGGAAGGTGGGCTTGGCCCCGGAGCGCACGCCCGAGGCCCGGAGGGCGCAGCCGACGCAGAACGGCGGCTTCTTCGGGCCGAACGAGTACACGAGGCACCGGGCGCAGTAGGAGCCGTGGCAGCTCCGGCACTCACCGGTGGACAGTTCTTCGGTGTGGCGCTGGCAGTAGTTCATAACTCGGTCTCCCTCCGTTCCAGCGAGGTCAGTCCTACCTTCGGCCCCGGAATCGAAAAGGTGAAGCATCATTCGGGTTCTGGCCCGAAAATGGGCCAGATGGCCCCCTCGGGGCCACAGTAGGCCCAGAAGGCCCATTTTGGCTACCAACCGTGGCCTCCCCGTCGGGATCAGCACGTTGCGTGGTGGTCCGGCCGGCTCGTCGGCGGTGGGTAGCCGGCGCGGTCGGGTGCCATCGACGGGGCTCGGCTCCGGGGTGGGTGGGTACGATCGACGCGTGACGACCGACATCCCCAACGTGCTCGCCCAGCGCTACGCCAGCGCCGACATGGTGGCGCTGTGGTCGGCCACCTCGAAGGTGGTGCTGGAGCGCCGGCTGTGGCTCGCCGTGTTGCAGGCCCAGCGCGACCTGGGCGTCGACGTGCCGCCCGGGGTGATCGAGGCCTATGAGGCGGTGGTGGACCGGGTCGACCTGATGTCGATCGCCGCCCGCGAGCGCGTCACCCGCCACGACGTGAAGGCCCGCATCGAGGAGTTCTGCGCCCTCGCCGGCCACGAGCACGTGCACAAGGGCATGACCTCGCGCGACCTCACCGAGAACGTGGAGCAGCTGCAGGTGCGCAGCGCCCTCCTGTTGGTGCGGTCCCGCATGGTGACCACCCTCGTCCGCCTCGCGGAACGGGCCGCCGAGCACGCCGCCACGGTGATCACGGGCCGCAGCCACAACGTGCCTGCCCAGGCCACCACCCTCGGCAAGCGCTTCGCCAACGCCGGCCAGGAGCTCCTGGTGGCCCTGGCCCGCGTCGACGACCTCATCGCCCGCTACCCGCTCCGAGGCATCAAGGGCCCGGTGGGCACCCAGCAGGACATGCTCGACCTCCTGGGATCCGCCGAGGCGGTCGACCGCCTGGAGGCCGCGGTGGCCACCCACCTCGGGTTCGGGGCCACCTTGACCAACGTGGGCCAGGTGTACCCGCGTTCGCTCGACCTCGACGTGGTGTCGGCCCTGGTGCAGGCGGCTGCGGGGCCGTCCAGCCTGGCCACCACCATCCGGCTGATGGCCGGCCAGGAGCTGGTCACCGAGGGCTTCAAGCCCGGCCAGGTCGGGTCGTCGGCCATGCCCCACAAGATGAACTCCCGCTCCTGCGAGCGGGTCAACGGGTTCTCGGCCATCCTCGCCGGCCACCTCGCCATGGTCACCCACCTGGCGGGAGACCAGTGGAACGAGGGCGACGTGAGCGACTCGGTGGTGCGCCGATGCCTTCTTCGCCCTCGACGGCCTGTTCGAGACGTTCCTCACCGTGCTCGACGAGTTCGGCGCCTACCCGGCCGTGATCGACCGTGAGCTGGAGCGCTACCTGCCGTTCCTGGCCACCACCAAGGTGCTGATGGCGGCGGTCCGGGCCGGGGTGGGCCGAGAGCAGGCCCACGAGGCCATCAAGGAACACGCGGTGGGGGTGGCGCTGGACATGCGGGAGCGGGGGGTCGGCGAGAACCTGCTCCTGGAGCGGCTGTCGCTCGATCCCCGCCTGGGCCTCGACCACCAGGCCATCTCGACGGCCGTGGCCCGGCCCATCGACTTCGTGGGTACGGCTCCGGCCCAGGTGGCAGCCTTCGTGGCCGAGGTGGAGCAGCTGGCCGCCGCCGAGCCCGAGGCGGCCGCCTACCGCCCGGGCGCCATCCTCTGAGCGGCGCCGGCCGACGGGCTCCGGCCCACGGACCCGCGTGCTCCCAGACCTCGGTGGGCCGTGTGAACGGCGTCGTGGACCTCCGATAGCGTCCGGCCCCATGGCCGACATCTCGCTCCCGCACCTCTCCTCGGGCAAGGTCCGCGACATCTACGACGCCGGCGACGGCCGGCTGCTGCTCGTGACCTCCGACCGCATCTCCGCCTTCGACGTGATCATGGCCGAACCCATCCCCGACAAGGGCCGGGTGCTCACCGCCATGTCCGCGTTCTGGTTCGAGCTGTTCGCCGATCTCGTCCCGGGTCACCTGATCTCCACCGACCTGGCCGACATGCCGCCGGAGGCCCAGCAGCCGGAGCTGACCGGTCGGGTCATGTTGTGCCGGCGGGCCGAGATGCTGCCGATCGAGTGCATCGTGCGCGGCTACATCACCGGTTCGGCGTGGAAGGAGTACCGCACGTCGGGGACCATGCACGGTGCCACGCTGCCCGAAGGCCTCCTGGAGTCGGCCCAGCTGCCCGAGCCCGTGTTCACCCCCTCCACCAAGGGCGAGCTCGGCGAGCACGACATCAACCTCAGCTTCGACGAGGCGGTCGACCTGGTGGGCGCGGAGCTGGCCGGCCAGGCGCGCGACGTGTCCCTGGCCGTGTACCAGCGCGGGGCGGAGTGG
Organism: Acidimicrobiales bacterium; assembly: GCA_036724365.1. Lineage (GTDB taxonomy): Bacteria > Actinomycetota > Acidimicrobiia > Acidimicrobiales > Iamiaceae > Aquihabitans. The sequence goes on from DAIMFV010000066.1 coordinate 11,536, forward strand.
GCCGCCGAGCGGGGCATCGTGATCGCCGACACCAAGTTCGAGCTGGGCCTGGTCGACGGTGAGCTGATCCTGGCCGATGAGGTGCTCACCCCCGACTCGTCGCGGTTCTGGCCGGCCGACCAGTGGGTCCCGGGAACCACCCCGCCGTCCTTCGACAAGCAGCCTGTGCGCGACTACCTCGACGGGCTCGACTGGGACAAGACACCGCCGCCCCCGCCGCTCGGCGACGACGTGGTGGCGGCCACGCGGGCCCGCTACATCGAGGCCTACGAGCGCATCACCGGCCGCTCGTTCGCCGACTGGCCCGGCGGCGCCTGACCCGGGTTCCCGCCGACCCCGCCCCCGGTTCGATGAGGGGGTGGGGGGCTGTGCGACGATGGGGCCATGCGCTTCTTCGTTCAGGTCGACGTGTCGCTCCGCGAGGGGGTGGCCGACCCGCAGGGTGCCACCATCGAGCGGTCCCTGCCCCACCTGGGGTTCGACGGGGTCCGCAACGTGCGGGTCGGCAAGCAGATCCGCTTCGACCTGGAGTCGGTCGACGAAGCCGCGGCCCGGTCCGAGGTCGACGACCTCTGTGCGCGCTTCCTCACCAACCCGGTGATCGAGTCGGCCGAGGTCACCGTGACCGCGCTCGACGGGGCCGCCCGATGACCGCCCGGGTGGGCGTGGTGCTCTTCCCGGGTTCGAACTGCGAGTTCGACGTGATGGAGGCCGTGCAGGCCCTCGGTGGAGATGCCGAGATCTGCTGGCACGGCGACTGCACCCTGAACGGGGTCGACGCCGTGGTCGTGCCGGGCGGGTTCGCCCATGGCGACTACCTGCGACCCGGCGCCATCGCCCGGTTCTCGCCGGTGATGGACGCCGTCCGGGAGCACGCGGCCGCCGGTGGTCCGGTGCTCGGGATCTGCAACGGCTTCCAGGTGCTCACCGAGGCGGGGTTGCTGCCCGGGGCGTTGCAGAAGAACCGCGGGTTGAAGTTCTTGTGCACCACGGTGGGGCTGCGGGTGGAGACCACCGATTCGGTGCTCACCGTCGAGGCCCAGGTCGGTTCGGTGCTGCGGGTGCCGATCAACCACTTCGAAGGCAACTACACCTGCTCGCCCGAGGTGCTCGCCGAACTGCGAGACCAGGACCGGGTGGTGCTGCGCTACGTCGACAACCCCAACGGGTCCGTCGACGACATCGCCGGCGTCACGAACGAGGGCCGCAACGTGGTGGGGCTGATGCCCCACCCCGAGCGGGCCGTGAGCGATCTGTTGGGTTCGGCCGACGGGGTCCCGTTGCTCCGGTCGTTCCTGGCCGCGGCGTCCGGTCGCACCTCCGCGCCGGTCTGACCTGACGCGGTCGGGACGCCGGGCCCGGCCCGGCCCCGCTGCCGATGCCGGACCCGATGTCGATGCCGGTCAGGCCACGCCGTAGATCTTCGGGGCGCGACCCCGCCCGGCGTGACGGGGGTCCTCCCCGAGATCGGCGACCACGCCCTGTTCCACCAGCTTGGTGACGTAGTTCCGCACCGTCATGGGATCGCGGTCGAGCACGCCGGCCAGGTCGGCGAGCCGCCAGCCCGACCCGAGCTTGCGCGCCGCGGCGGCCACGTCGTCGAGCGGGATGGCCGGGGCCCGCCCGCCGCTGCTCTTGCGACCACGTCGGGCCGCGCCCGGCGTCGAGGCTGCTTCCACCTTGAAGCCGGCCCGCCGGAGGACGTCGCCCGGCACGCCGAGGGCCTGGAGGGCGCCGGGGGTGATGCCGGATTCGTCGGCCCACGCCTTCGCCTCGGTCACGAAGACGGCTTCGTCGCCCGAGCGGTCGGGCACCCGCCCGGCTTCTTCGCGCTCCAACTCGGACAGCAGCTTGGCCTTTTCGAGGAGATCGCTCTCCGAGCGGATCTGCAGCTTCAGTGCGTTGACCGCTTCTCGATCCACCACCGGTTTGTCTGATTGACCGAGTGATTCCAGGTACTTGCGAATAGCTTCTTCGACCTTTTTGGTTGCCATGCTTTCAACCATAAACCCGCGCGTTCTTTTTCAGCAACCGCGCGGTGGGCCCGGTCGGCCGACTGCCGTGGCGGGTGCGGTCGACGGGGCTTGGCCGCACCGGTGCCGAACCCGGACACCGGACGGCTCCGGACCTGACCGGCCTCCGGGCGCCCCGGTAGCCTCCCCCCGTGACCGACGCATCCTCCCCT
>DAIMFV010000066.1:13757-15251 GCA_036724365.1 Acidimicrobiales bacterium
CCGATCCCCGGGGCCCGCGGTCTGCCCGACAGCGAGCTCGACGACACCCGGGGGACCCTGGGACGCGAGCCGAACCGCCTCGAGCTCTCCATGTACTCGGTGATGTGGTCCGAGCACTGCTCCTACAAGTCGTCGCGCCTCCACCTCAAGCGGTTGCCCACCACCGGTGAGGGCGTCCTCGTGGGCCCGGGCGAGAACGCCGGCGTGATGGACGTGGGCGACGGGATCGCCGCGGCCATCCGCATCGAGAGCCACAACCACCCCTCCTACATCGAGCCCTACCAGGGTGCGGCCACGGGGGCGGGGGGCATCCTGCGCGACATCTTCACCATGGGGGCCCGTCCCATCGCCCTCATGGACCCGCTGCGCTTCGGCCCGCTCTCGGACCCGCGCAGCCGGTGGGTGGCCGAGGGCGTGGTCTCGGGCATCTCGGGGTACGGCAACTCGGTCGGCGTTCCCACGGTGGGCGGCGAGGTGGTGTTCGACCCCTGCTACCAGGGCAACCCCCTCGTGAACGTGCTCTGCCTGGGCCTGCTCCCGGTGGACCGGCTCGTGCTCGGCCAGGCGTCGGGCGAGGGGAACCTGGCCGTGCTGCTGGGCTCTGCCACCGGTCGCGACGGCATCGGCGGGGTGAGCGTGTTGGCATCGGCCGGCTTCGACGAGGGCAGTGAGGACAAGCGCCCCGCCGTGCAGGTGGGCGACCCCTTCGAGGAGAAGCGCCTCATCGAGGCGTGCCTGGCCCTGCTCGACGCCGGCCTGGTGGTGGGCATCCAGGATCTGGGTGGTGCCGGTCTCACGTGCGCGGCCAGCGAGACCGCATCCCGCGGCGGGGTGGGCATGGACTTCGACGTGGCCGCGGTGCCTCGCCGCGAAGAGGGCATGGAGCCGTTCGAGGTGATGACCTCGGAGTCCCAGGAGCGGATGCTCGCCATCGTCACGCCCGAGGGCCTCCCCGAGGTGCTGCGCCTGTGCGAGCGCTGGGAGGTGTTGGCCACCGTGGTCGGCCGCGTCACGGCGCCGGGCCCCGACGGGGTGGGCCTGTTGCGCATCGTCGACGGGTTCGACGGCGAGGTGCTCGCCGAGGTGCCGGCGTCGAGCCTGCACGATGCCGCTCCGCTGTACGACCGGCCTCGGGCCGAACCGGCCGACCGCGCCGCCCGACTGGCGCAGGAGCCGCCCGCCCCCACTGATCCCACCGCCACGCTCCTCGACCTCCTGTACGACACCACCTGGGTGTCGTCGCAGTACGACCACCAGCTGTTCCTCAACACCGTCGAGGGCCCGGGCGGCGATGCGGTGGTGCTGCGCCTCAAGCACCCCACCACCGGCCAGGACACCGGCCGCGGGCTGGCCCTCACCACCGACGGCAACCACCGCTGGTGCGCGGTCGATCCCCGGCGCGGCACCGCGCTCACCGTGGCGGAGTCGGTGATGAACCTCGCCTGTGTGGGGGCCCGGCCCATCGCCGTCGTCAACTGCCTCAACTTCGGCAAC
>DAIMFV010000067.1:0-15122 GCA_036724365.1 Acidimicrobiales bacterium
GCAGCAGCTGGCTTCGCCAGTCGGTCCGGTAGGCGTTCTCCACCTCGGCGGGGGTGAGGCGCAGCACCGAGGCCGGCACGGCGTCGGCCACGGCCCGCAGCTCGGGGTAGTGCGCCGCGGTGTGGTGGACGCCCTCGAAGCGCACGCGACGTTCGTCGACCAACTCGCCGGGCGCCTGGGGATCGAGGTACCCCCACACCAGGTAGGCCACCCGGAGGTCGTGGATCACCGGGGCCCGGCCGAACAGCGACGCCCGCTTGAGCGCCACCGCCACGGCCCCCCGTTCCACGGCGGCCACCTGCTCGCCGGCGGTGAGCTGGAGCTTGGACCGCAGCACCGGCAGGAGCTTGAGGACGTACCCCTGGTCTGGTCCCGGTGCGCCCATGCGCCCGGCATCGAGGTCGGGCTGGCCCGAGAGCAGATCGCCCGGACGGTCGAGGTGCCACTGGTCGTCGCGCCGGGGCGGCGACTGGTAGTGCCGCGGCTGGTGGGTGGGCGAGGCGGGGACGAACGGTGGCGCTGCCATAACGGTCCCGACGCTAGTGCCCTGGCCCGCGACGCTCCCACGGCCGGGCGGAAACGGAGCCTCGCCCGGAAAGTTCGCCGACGGTGCATCCGCGGGGGCCGCCGGCCCCGAAGAGAGGGCGGAGACCTCCTCCGACCGTCCGACCAATCGGGAGACCGACATGTTGAAGCGCACCGCCACCCTGGCCCTGGGTTCGATCGCCCTGCTGGCCGCCTCCCCCAACCTGGCCCAGGCCCAGACCCCACCCGCGTCGGTGGTGATCATCCACGGCGTGCCCGACACGCCCGTGGACGTGTACGTGAACGGCGCCCTGACCCTGGACGACTTCGCGCCGAACACCGTCACCGATCCGGTCGAACTGCCGGCCGGCACCTACGACATCGAGGTCCGCGGCGCCGACGCCGCCGCCACCGACCCGGCCCTGTTCGGCGGGTCGGCCACCGTGTCGGGCGGCATGGACTACTCGGTCGTGGCGCACCTCACCGCCGCCGGGGCGCCCACGCTCACCGCATTCGCCAACGACGCCGGCCCCACCGCCGCCGGATCGGGCTGCGTCATCGTGCGCCACACCGCGGCCGCCCCGGCCGTGGACGTCTACGCCGGCGACACCCGGGTGATCTCGAGCCTCGCCAACCCGGAGAGCTCCGCCACCCTGGAGGTGCCGGTGGGCACGGTGCCGGCCTCGGTGACCGCCGCCGGAGCCAGTGACCCCGTGATCGGCCCGGCCGACGTGCCCGTCACCGAGGGCACCTGCACCATCGTCTACGCCATCGGCTCGCTGGAGGCCCAGAACCTGGGCGTGCTGGTGCAGACCCTCCCCGTGGGCACGGTGCCGGCGCCCACCTCGCCGGAGCCCACCACCCCGGCCCCGACCACCCCGGCCCCGACCACGCCCGCTCCCACCAGCCCGGCTCCCATCCCGAACCGGGTGGAGAGCGGTGACACCGGTCTGGCCGCGGAGACCACCGGCACCGACCTCACCTTCGTGGCCACCCTGGCCGGGCTCGCCCTGGTCTCGGGCGGCACCGGAGCGGTGGCCCTCGCCCGCAGCCGGCGCCGCTGACCCCGGCTGCCACCTGCTGATACCGCCTGCTGCTGCTGCACGGGCCGGGGCCGCCACACGGCGGCCCCGGCCTGCGTGCATGATCAGGAGCAGACGCACCGCCGACCCCGCCCGACCGACCGCCCGACCCACCGACACCGGAGGCCCGATGACGCAGCGCAGCGCCCGCATCCTCGTGGTCGTCGCCCTGGTGGCGGCGGTGGCGGCACTGGTGCTGACCCTGATGGGGCCGACCTCGCCGCCCCGGGCCGACCTGGTCGCCGGCCCACCCGCCGGCGCCGCAGCGGTCGTGTCCACCACCGGCCCCCGAACCACGCCACCGGGGCCCGCCGACGCCACCGCGGGGGCGCCGACCACGCCGCTCGCCCCGACGCCCACCGCCGGCTCCCCGTCGGGGCTGGGCGGAGGGACCCCCGCCGAACCCGCTCGGATCCGCATCCCCGCCATCGGCGTCGACGCCCCGGTGGTGGCGGTCGGGCTCGAGCCCGACGGCGCGATGGAGGGGCCCGGCGCCGACCAGGCGGGCTGGTACCACCCCACCGACGTGCGTCCCGGGGCCGCGTCCGGCTCCGCCGTGGTGGCGGCCCACGTGGACTTCGGGGGACGACGGGGGGTCTTCTTCGACCTGCGCCAGGTGCCGGTGGGCGCCGAGGTGGTGGTGGTCGACGACGCGGGGACCGAACGCCGCTTCGTGGTCGACACCCGCTTCCAGGTGGACAAGGACGACCTGCCCGCCGAGGAGCTGTTCCGCACCGGAGGACCGCCGACCCTCACGTTGATCACCTGTGGCGGCGCGTTCGACCGGTCGGTCCGCCACTACCGGGACAACATCGTGCTCCGCGCCCGCCCCGTCTGACCCGGCTCGCGTCGTGCGAGGCCGGCGGTCAGTCGTCGGCGTGGAGCAGGCCGTAGACCAGCGAATCCTCGAGGGCCGTCCAGGCAGCGAGGATCACGTTCTCGTTCACGCCGATGGTGGACCAGGTGTGGCGACCGTCGGTGGAGTCGATCAGCACCCGGGTGACGGCGCCGGTGCCCTTGGCGGTGTCCAGCACCCGCACCTTGAAGTCGGTGAGGTGCACCTTGGCCAGTTGCGGGAAGCGGGATCCGATGGCCGAGCGCACCGCGGCGTCGAGCGCGTTGACCGGGCCGTTGCCCTCGCCGATGCGCATCACGCGCTCGCCCCCGACCACCAGCTTCACGATGGCCTCGGTGTCGTGGCGCAGCTCGTCGGCCTCGCTCACGATCACGCGGAACGACTCGAGGGCGAAGAAGGGCTGCACCCAGCCGGTGGCCCGCCGCATCAACAGCTCGAGCGAACCGTCCGCGGCCTCGAAGTGGTAGCCCTCGTGCTCGAGTCGCTTGAGCTCGTCGATGAGGGTGGTGAGCGCCTGGCCGTCGAGGTCCAGCCCCAGCTCCTGGGCCTTGAGGTCCAGGGTGGCCTTGCCGGCCATCTCCGACACCACGAACCGGGTGTCGTTGCCCACCGACTCGGGGTCGACGTGCTCGTAGGCGTCCTTGCGGCGGGCGATGGCCGACACGTGCAGCCCCGCCTTGTGGGCGAAGGCGGACGATCCCACGTAGGGGGCCTGCGGATCGGGGGTGATGTTGACGATCTCGGCCACGCAGTGCGACACGGTGGTGAGCCGGGACAACCGGCCCTCCGGCAGGGTGCGCACGCCCATCTTGAGCGTGAGGTTGGGGATGATCGTGGTGAGGTTGCAGTTGCCGGTGCGCTCGCCGTACCCGTTGATGGTGCCCTGCACCTGCACGGCGCCACCCCGCACCCCGGCCAGGGCGTTGGCCACACCGCAGCCGGTGTCGTCGTGGAGGTGCACGCCGATCTTGACGTCGTCGCGGAAGTGTCCGGTGATCTCCCGCACGATGGCCTCGACCTCGTGGGGCAGGGAGCCCCCGTTGGTGTCGCACAGCACGAGTGTCTCCGCACCCTGCTCGGCGGCCGCCTCGAGGAGGCGGAGGCTGTACTCGGGGTTGTGCTTCCACCCGTCGAAGAAGTGCTCGGCGTCGAACAACACCCGCACCCCTGCCGCGGTGAGGAACCGCACGGAGTCGGCCACCATGGCCTCGCCCTCTTCGAGGGTGGTGCGGAGCGTCGCGGTCACGTGGAAGTCGGAGCTCTTGCCCACGATGCACACCGCCGATGTGCCGGCGTCGAGGAGGTTGCGCAGGGTGGGGTCGTCGTCGACCTTGCCCCGGGGTCGACGGGTGGACCCGAACGCCACCAGGGTGGACCGCTCGAAGCGCAGCTCCTTGCCCGCCCGTTCGAAGAACTCGACGTCTTTGGGGTTGGCCCCGGGCCAGCCCCCCTCGATGAACTGCACGCCCAACTCGTCGAGGGCGTCGGCGATGCGCAGCTTGTCGTCGACGGTGAGCGAGATGCCCTCCAGCTGGGCCCCGTCGCGCAGGGTCGTGTCGTAGATCTCGACGGCCTCGGGAAGCCCGGGGTCGCGTGGCGGCAACTCGAGCCGGATGGGCTCGGACTTGTCCGGTACGTCGGTCATCTCGTGTTCACCTCTCGCGCGACGCCGGGATCACCCGACGTGTTCGACCCAGTCCTTGTACCGGTCGGTCTGGCCCCGGATGGCCTTGTGGTACTCCTCGCCGATGGCGGCGGTCATCGGACCGGGACACGGGATCGGTCGGTCGTCGACCGAGTTGACCGCGGAGACCTCGGCGGCGGTGCCGCACAGGAACATCTCCTCGGCCACGTAGACGTCGGAGCGGGCGATCTCGGCCAGCTCGCACTCGTAGCCCAGGTCCCGGGCGATGGTCATGACGCTGCTCTGGGTGATCCCCTCCAACGCACCCGACGACAGCGGCGGGCTGAGCAGCTTGCCGTGGCGGGCCACGAACACGTTCTCACCGGTGCACTCGCTGATGAGCCCGGCCCGGTTCAACATGATCGCCTCGTCGTAGCCGGCCTTCAGGGCCTCGACCTTGGCCAGCGACGAGTTGACGTAGTTGCCGGTGGTCTTGGCGGCGGGCGGCATGGTGTTGTGGTCGTGGCGGGTCCATGACGACGTCTTGAGCCGGATGCCCTTGGTGAGGGCGTCGTCGCCCAGGTAGGCGCCCCACGGCCAGCAGGCGATGGCCACGTCGACCGAGCAGGGCAGGGTGTTGAGCCCCATCTCGCCGTAGCCGTAGTAGGCGATCGGACGGATGTAGCAGCTCGACAACCCGCTGGCCCGCACCACGTCCTTGGTGGCCTCGACCAGTTCCTCGACGCTGTAGGGGAGGTCCATCAGCAAGATCCGGGCCGAGTTGTGCAACCGCTCCATGTGCTCGGTGAGCCGGAAGACGGCGGGGCCGTCGGCCGTCTCGTAGGCCCGGATGCCCTCGAACACGCCCATGCCGTAGTGCAGCGAGTGGGTGAGCACGTGGATCTGGGCGGCATCCCAGTCGACGAGCTCGCCGTTCATCCAGATCTTCTCGGTGGGCGTGATGGGCATCGGGTTCCCCTGTGGGTGGGTCGCGCCGGGTGGGCGCTTCGGATTGTTGGAACGAGGTGCGGGCCGGGCCGGTCCCAGCGTGCTGCAGGACGTACGGGTGGTGCGGATCAGACCCGGGAGGCGACGGCGTCGCCGATCTCGGGGGTGGAGGCGGTGAGGTCGGTGGTGGCGGCACACGCCTTGCGGATGCGCTCGGCGGCATCGGCCTCGCCGAGCAGTTCGAGCATCATGGCGGCCGACAGGATGGCGGCGATGGGGTTGGCCTTGGCCTGGCCGGCGATGTCGGGGGCCGAGCCGTGTACGGGCTCGAACATGGACGGGGCCCGCCGGCTCGGATCGAGGTTGCCCGACGAGGCGAACCCGATCCCGCCCGACACCGCGCCGCCGAGGTCGGTGAGGATGTCGCCGAACAGGTTGTCGGTGACGATGACGTCGTAGCGCTGCGGGTCCTGCACGAAGAAGATGCAGGCGGCATCGACGTGGTTGTAGGCGGTGGTGACGTCGGGGAACTCGAGGGCGACCTCGTCGAACGTGCGCTGCCACAGGTCTCCGGCGAACGTGAGCACGTTGGTCTTGTGGACCATGGTGAGGTGTTTGCGGGACCGGGAGGCGGCCAACTCGAACGCGTAGCGGATCACCCGCTCGACACCGAGGCGGGTGTTGACCGACCCCTGGGTGGCGATCTCGTGGGCGGTGCCCTTGCGCAGGAAGCCGCCCTCGCCGGCGTAGGTCCCCTCGGTGTTCTCGCGCACCACGAGGAAGTCGATGCCCTGCTCGGCGAGGGTGAAGGGCCGGAGGTTCACGTACTGGTCGAGGGCGAAGCGCATCTTGAGGAGCAGGCCCCGCTCGATCACCCCGGGAGGGACCTCGGGGGTGCCGACCGCTCCCAGCAGGATGGCGTCGAACCCCCGCAGCTCGTCGAGCACCTCGTCGGGCAGGATCGTGCCGTCTCGCAGGTAGCGGGCCCCGCCGAGGTCGAAGTCGGTGGTGTCGAGCTCCACACCCGCGGCACGCACGACCTTGAGGGCCTCGGCCACCACCTCCGGGCCGATCCCGTCTCCACCGATGACTGCGATCCTGTGCGTCACGACTGCTCCGTTCCTCGTACTGCTGTTCGACTCGACTGCTGGTTGGATCCGACTGCCGGCTCCGGCGCCCGGAGCCACCCCTGCGCCCACAACGACAAAGCCGCCCACCGAAGTGGACGGCTCGTGCGCACACCGACTGCTTCGGTGTGCGCTACCCGATGGCGATTACCTGGGCGAGGCAGGACATGCCCGGAAGTGTACGCCGTGCCACACCCGCCGGGGCAACCGGTTTGGCCCACCGCGCTCAGGCGAACGGGTGCAGGCGGCGGCGCCCGGCACGGGCCGCCGCGCCCCGACCCGGCGGGCCTCGGGGCCCGCGGGCGCATCCGCGCCCACCGACCGGGAAGGCGACAAGCTTCACGGATCGACGGCTGGGGCCGATAGGTGTCGGGACGGGCCGACCTCCCCCCCGCCGGGCCCGAGGTGACGACGAGCGATGGCAACCACGAACCCCCAGCCCGACGACGGACCTGTCGCCCCCCTGTTGCCCTTCTCGGGCATCGAGTCCGGCGACGCGTTCGACCTGCCCTACGCCGAGGAACCGCAGGCCCACGGGGCGCTGCCCCCGCCGCCGGCTGCCCTTCCGCCGCCACCGACTGCGCCCCTTCCCGCGGCACCACCGGTGGTGGCTGCGGCCCCGCCGCCTCCCACACCGGCCACCTGGCCGACCCCGCCCGTCTCCGGTGGGGCGGTCCCGGCCGACGACCCGGCCCCACCCGACCCGGGCCCACCCGACCGGGCCACCCTTCGGGAACCCCGTCCGTTCCTGCCGCCCAACTTCTCGGCTCCGGGCACCGCCAAACCCGCCCCCGGCGTCGCCCACCAGCCCACGCCGGAACGCACGCCCGCGCCGATGCCGCCCCCGCTCAGCGCCCAACCGCTGTCCGGTCCGGTGATCACGGTCGGCCCCGAGGACGAACACGAGACCACGGTCGAACCCGGGCCGGCCACCCCCCTGCCCCCGATGGTCGCGGCGCGCACCTTCGAGACCGAACCCGCCAGCCCGTCCACCGACCAGTCCACCGACCCCTTCACCGGCCCGGCCCCGACCCACCAGCCCGCCGGCGGCGCCGAGCCCACCGCGGCACCGGGGTCGATCGCCGCCGACGCGACCGGGGGCGGCACCACCCGTCCACCGATCCTGCCGGCCCGACCGGGCGCCGCCCCGCCGACGGCGCCGGGCCCGATCGTCCCGGTGGCCACCGAGGGGCCCGGTCCCGTGCCCATGGGCCCGCTCACCATGTCACCCGAGGCTCCCTTCCCCGCGGCGCCCATGGCCCCGCCCACGCCGGTGGTCGGCCCGTCGGGTCTGTCGTCGATCCCGCCCCTGGTGCCGGGCGCACCAGCCCCGGTGCCTCCCCACGCCGTCGCCGCCAGCGGCGCCGTCGAGCCTGGTTCGGTCCGGGTGGCCGACGGCATCCTGGTGGGCATGGCCGCCGCAGCCCTGGCGGGTGGGGTCTGGTGGGCCGTGGTCGCCCTCAGCGCGCGGCAGTTCCCGTACCTCGCCGTGCTCCTCGGGCTGCTGGTGGGCCAGGGCGTGCTCATCGGGTCCCGTCGGGGCTCGTTGGCGCTCGGGGCCCTGGCCGGCGTGCTCACCCTGGGGACCCTGTCGATCGCCCAGTACTTCATCTCCCGGTCGCTGGCGATCTCCGAACTGGGCCTCGACCTCCCCCTCTGGGAGGGAGCCGGCGCGGCCGCCGACGTGATCCGGGCGGCCTACCAGGACGACGCACTGACCGCAATGTTCGTGGTCCTGGCCGCGGGATGCGCAGCAGTGGCGGCGGGCCGACCGTCGGCCCGGCCGGTCCACTGACGTCGACCGACGTCCACTGACCGTCCACCGACCATCCACCCTGGGAACCGTGCCGGGCCTGCGAGCCTCGCCTACCGACTCGGCCCCCGAGCCCCTAACGTTGGCCCATGGCTGACACCGTCCACCTGTCCCAGGCTGCCTTCGACCGCCTCAAGGAAGAGCACGACGACCTCGTCACCCGCGGTCGGTTGGAGATCGCCCGCAAGATCGAGGCGGCCCGTGAGCTCGGCGACCTCTCCGAGAACGGCGACTACCACGCCGCCAAGGAGGAGCAGGGAAAGATGGCCGGGCGGATCCTCCACCTGGCGAAGCTGATCGAGAACGCCGAGATCGTGAACGCCGGCGCCCTCGAGTCGGTGCAGACCGGCGTGATCGTGGGCCTGCGCTACGGCGATGACGACGAGGTGGAGCGCTACCTGCTCGGTTCCATCGAGGAGCGGGTGGAGGGCCTCGACGTGATGTCCCCCGGCTCGCCGCTCGGTGCGGCCCTGATGGGCCACGCCGTGGGCGACACCGTCCGCTACTCCACCCCCGCCGGCGCCGAGCTCTCGGTGGAGATCGACGAGATCATCTCCATCGACGAGTTCCACCGCGAGCACGCCGGCTGATCAACGGCGCGACGACGCGGTGAGGGCGGCGGCCACCGACCGGGCGGCCCGCAGCACCGCCGGGCCGTAGCGGGGACCCGGGTCGTCGCCCAGGCGCCCGAGCGGACCCGAGATGCCCACGGCCCCCACCACCTCGCCGTCGACCACCACCGGCGCGCTCACCGAGCCCACGCCGGGCGCCCGCTCGCCGGTGCTGGCCGCGTAGCCCAGGGGCGGTACCTCCCCCGCCAGCAACCGGCCGGCGGAACCTCGACCCAACGGCAGGCGCGCCCCCTCCTCCACGATCGTGCGCAGCTCGTGGCCGGAGTGCAACGACGCCAGGCACACCCGGTGGTCGGCCTCCCGCACGTAGAGCTGCACGCTCTCGCCCGTGGCATCACGCAGGCTCTCCAACGCGGGGCGAGCGGCCTCGGCCAGGGGCCAGTCGTCGGCGGCGGCCCGACCCAGCGCGAGGAGCCGCAGTCCCAGGGCGAACCGACCGTCGGCCGTGCGTCGCAGCATTCGGTGGGCCTCCAGGGCGACCGCCAGGCGGTGGGCGGTGGCCCGCGAGATGCCGGTGGCGGCCACCAGATCACCCAGGGAGCAGGGCGCCGGAGCGCCGGCCACCGCGTCGAGCACGGCCACGGCCTTGTCGAGCACGCCCACACCAGACCGGGCGACCGGATCGAGCGCCGGATCGGGTGGGTCCGACGGTTGGACAGAGGGTTCGACCGCCGGGGGGTCGGACTTGGCGGTGGTGGACCCGTCCGGTACCCTCTGTCTCATCAGATGGATTGTCTATCCCACATAGTGGGACGTGTCAAACGCCCGGACCGTCGACCACCGTCTCGGGCCACCCGCCCGAAGGACCACCGAGGACCACCATGACCGCACCGAAGACCCTGAGCCAGAAGGTGTGGGACGCCCACGTCGTGTCCCGCCAGCCCGGCGAGCCCGATCTGTTGTTCATCGACCTGCACCTCGTCCACGAGGTCACCAGCCCCCAGGCGTTCGACGGCCTCCGGCTCAACGGGCGCACCGTCCGCCGCCCCGAGCTCACGATGGCCACCGAGGACCACAACGTCCCCACCGAGAACACCCACCTCGAGATCGCCGACCCCATCTCGCGCAAGCAGGTGGAGACGCTGCGGGCCAACTGCGCCGAGTTCGGGATCACCATCCACCCGATGGGCACCCCCGGTCAGGGCATCGTGCACATCATCGGCCCCGAGCAGGGCCTCACGCTGCCGGGCATGACCGTGGTGTGCGGCGACTCCCACACCTCCACCCACGGCGCCTTCGGCGCCCTGGCCTTCGGCATCGGCACCAGCGAGGTGGAGCACGTGCTGGCCACCCAGACCCTGCCCCAGGCCGCCGCCCGAACCCTGGCCATCACCGTCGACGGCGACCTGCCCACCGGCAGCACCGCCAAGGACGTCATCTTGGCCATCCTGGGCCGCATCGGCACCAGCGGGGGCATCGGCCACATCGCCGAGTACCGCGGCTCGGCCATCCGGGCGCTGTCCATGGAGGGCCGGATGACGGTCTGCAACATGTCGATCGAGGCCGGCGCCAAGGCCGGCATGATCGCCCCCGACCAGACCACCTTCGACTACCTGCAGGGTCGGCCCCACGCCCCGTCGGGCGCAGCCTGGGACGACGCGGTGGCGTACTGGCAGACGCTGGCCACCGACCCCGACGCCACCTTCGACAAGGAGGTGCGGCTCGACGCCGCCGAGATCTTCCCCCACGTGTCCTGGGGCACCAACCCGGGTCAGGTCGCCCCGATCACCGACCGGGTGCCGGACCCGGCATCGTTCGCCGACCCGGTGGAGCGCAACGCCGCCGAGCGGGCGCTGGAGTACATGGGCCTCACCGCCGGCACCCCGCTCAAGGACGTGGCGGTGGACACGGTGTTCATCGGGTCGTGCACGAACGGCCGCATCGAGGACCTGCGGGCCGTGGCCGAGGTGGCACGCGGCCGCAAGGTGGCATCGGGCCTGCGCACGCTGGTGGTCCCCGGGTCGTGGGCGGTGAAGGCCCAGGCCGAAGCCGAGGGCCTGGACCAGGTCATCACCGAGGCCGGCTTCGACTGGCGTGACCCGGGCTGCTCGATGTGCCTCGCCATGAACCCCGACAAGCTCGCGCCCGGCGAGCGGTCCGCATCCACCAGCAACCGCAACTTCGAGGGTCGCCAGGGCCGGGGCGGTCGCACCCACCTGGTCTCCCCCGCCGTCGCCGCCGCCACCGCCATCGCCGGGCACTTCGCCACCCCGTCGGATCTCTGAGTCCCGCCACCACCACCCCGTTCGCCGAGAGAGAGCCCCACCGCCATGGAAGCCGTCCGCATCGTCACCGGCACCGCCGTTCCGCTCGACCGTTCCGACGTCGACACCGATCAGATCATCCCGTCCGACTGGCTCAAGCAGGTCGAGCGCACCGGGTTCGAGAAGGGCCTCTTCTCGGAGTGGCGCGACGACCGGGACTTCGTGCTCAACCAGGAGCAGTACGCCGGGGCCACCATCTTGCTGGCCGGTCCGAACTTCGGCACCGGATCGTCCCGGGAGCACGCGGTCTGGGCCATCCAGCAGTACGGCTTCCAGGCGGTGATCTCCCCGCGGTTCGGCGACATCTTCCGCAACAACGCCACCAAGAACGGCCTGGTGCCGGTGGTGGTGAGCGCCGAGGTGGGCGAGCAACTGCTGCGGGCCGTGGAAGCCGACCCCGACCTGGAGCTCACCGTCGACGTCGAGCGCCGCACGCTGGAGGCCCCCGCCATCGGGCTGTCGGTGCCGTTCCCGCTCGACGACTCGATCCAACACCGCTTCCTCGAGGGTCTCGACGACATCGGCCTCACCCTCCAGAAGGCCGACGACATCACGCTCTACGAATCGAGCCGACCCGACTGGCTGCCCACGGCCTGAGTCGGCCCCGAGGTTTCGGCCGCACGCACCGGTAGACACCAGGCATGTCCATCGTCCTGGTCACCGGAGCAAGCGGCTACATCGGCGGCCGGCTCGTGCCCGAACTGCTCGGGCGGGGCCACCGGGTCCGCTGCCTGGCCCGAACGCCCTCCAAGCTCGACGACGCACCCTGGCGCGATCAGGTCGAGGTGGTGGCCGGCGACGTCACGCGGCCCGACACGCTCGTCGAGGCGCTCCACGGCGTCGACGTGGCCTACTTCCTGGTGCACTCGATGGGCGGTCGGGCCGCCTTCGACGAGGAGGACCGCCTCGCCGCCGCCACGTTCCGCGACGCCTGCGCCCAGGCCGGCGTGGGCCGCATCGTGTACCTGGGTGGCCTGGGCCGTGACGACGACCCGCAGCTGTCCCGCCACCTGCGCAGCCGCCACGAGGTCGGCCGCGTGCTCGCGGCCGGGCCGGTGCCGGTCACCGAGCTGCGGGCCGCGGTCATCATCGGCTCGGGCTCGGCCAGCTTCGAGATGCTGCGGTACCTGGTCGAGGTGCTCCCGGTCATGGTCACGCCCCGATGGGTCGACAACCGTTGCCAGCCGATCGCCATACGCGATGTGCTCGCCTGGTTGGTCCACGCCCTCGAAGCCCCCGCGGACGCGGCCGAGGGTTCGCACCGGGTGCTGGAGATCGGCGGGCCCGACGTGCTCACCTACCGCCGGATGATGGAGATCTACGCCGAGGAGGCCGGCCTCCGTCGCCGGTTCATCCGGTCGGTCCCGGTGCTGACGCCGTCGCTCTCGTCTCGGTGGGTGGGACTGGTCACCCCCTTGCCCACGGCGCTGGCCCGGCCCCTGGTCGAGAGCCTCATCAACGAGGTGGTCGTCACGCGGCGCCCGTCGGCCCAGCCGGCCGGACTCGAGTCGCTCCCCTTCCGCGAGGCGGTGCGCCTCGCCCTGCGGCACTCGGCCGACCTGGAGGTCAGCACCCGGTGGTCCGACGCCACCCTCCCCGGCCGGACGCCGGCCGACCCCCTCCCCACCGACCCCGACTGGGCCGGCGGCAGCCTGCTCACCGACCACAAGACGGCCCTGTCGACGGCGCCACCGGCCGACCTCTACGCCACCGTGGCCGGCATCGGCGGCGACCAGGGCTGGTACGTGACGCCCCTGCTGTGGCGGGCCAGGGGGTGGATCGACAAGCTCGTGGGCGGCGTGGGCATGCGCCGGGGCCGGCGCCACCCCCACGACCTCTGGATCGGCGACGCCGTCGACTTCTGGCGGGTCGAGGCCGCGGACCCGCCCAACCTCGTACGGCTGCGGGCCGAGATGCGCCTTCCCGGCGAAGCCTGGCTCGAGTGGCGCATCAGCGCCCACGACGGCGGGAGCCGGCTCGAGCAGGCGGCCATCTTCTACCCCCGCGGCCTGCTGGGCCGGGCGTACTGGTACACGCTCGTGCCCTTCCACGGCCTGATCTTCGCCCGGCTGGCCGACCGCCTCGCCGCCGCCGCCGCCGCCCCACGACCCTCCTCGACCACGACGACCACGACGACCCCCCCGACGCCGCCGGCCGCCCCGCTGGCCGCCCGCCTCGCCGCCGCGGCCGCCCGACGATCCTCGACGACCAGGTCGACCACGTCGACCCCCACGACACCGACGGACCCGGCGACCGCGTCGGTCAGCCGACGGGGGTGACCTCGGCCGTCGCCGGCCCCGCAACCGGGGCCCCAACCCGGCGGAGCCGTCGCACCGACCAGGCGACAGCGGCGGCCCAGCCGGCCACGATCGCCAGGTAGGTCGCCACCGCCGCCGCACCGTCGACGTCGAAGGCGTCGAGGAGGGTGCGTGCGTTGGTGAGGACGATGAAGCCACCCACCAGCGAGCCCAGCAACTGGGCCGGGAGGTGGCGGACCAGCCACGCGGCCAGCGGCGCGGCCACCAGACCGCCGGCGAGCAGAGCCAGGACGTAGGGCAGCTTCACGCCCTCGTTGCCGATCCCGATCAGGAAGCCGAGGCTGGCGGCCGAAGCCACCAGGAACTCGCTGGTGTCGACCGACCCGATCACCTTGCGGGGCTCCACCCGACCCGACACGAGCAGGGTGGGCGTGGCCACCGGTCCCCACCCGCCGCCGCCGGTGGCGTCGATGAACCCGGCCACCAGACCGAGAGGAGAGAGGAACCGGGCCCGCAGCGGCGCGTGGTGGCGCTTGTCCTGGAGGCTGCCGAAGGTGAACCGCACCAGCACGTACAGCCCGAGGGTGCAGAGGATGCCCGCCATCCACGGCTTGGCGTCGGCGGTGGAGAGGCTCGAGAGGAACGTGGCCCCGGCGAAGGCGCCGATGGCGCCCGGAACCCCGAGTCGCCGGACCATCCGCCAGTCGACGTTGCCGAAGCGTGCGTGGGCCGCCGCCGAGGCCGCGGTGGTGCCGATCTCCGCCAGGTGCACCGAGGCCGAGGCCGCGGCCGGCGCCAGGCCCGATGCCAGCATCAGCGACGACGAGGTGACCCCGTAGGCCATGCCCAGGGCCCCGTCGATGAGCTGGGCGAAGAAGCCGACGACGGTCAGCACGATCAGCTTGCGCACCCTCAACTCCCTGTTTCCTAGTGGAACAGGGATATTAGGGGGGTTATAGCGCCGCGTGCAACGAGATCGGCCCCACCCCGGCCCGCGGCGTCAGAACGCCGAGCCGGTGCCGGTGGTGCCGGGACGCTCCTCCCCGGGCGGGGGCGAGGGAGCGGGCGAGGGAGCGGCGTCGGGCGGCGCGTCGGACGTTCCGGCGGCCGGCGCGGCGGGGATCTCCGGCGCCGCCGCGGGCAGGCGGTCCAGTTCGGTGCGGATCTCCTCCACCAACGAGGTGCGCTCGTGGATGCGCTGGAGCACCTCCTGCAGGCGCGGTCCGGCCTCCATGGCCGAGCGCGACGCCAGGTCGGCCACCGCCTTCTCGATGGTGCTGACCGCCTCGGTCACCCGGGCCAGCGGCTCGGCGCGGTGCAGCCGCGGCAGGGCGGCCACGGCCACCAACTGCTCGTCGAGGGCCAGCGCCTGCTCCTCCAACTCCACCCGGACGTCGAGCAGCAGCCCGTCGTGGTCGAAGGCCTGGTTGGCCCGGAGTGCCTTCATGGCGTCGCGCAGGCGCCGGTGGAGCACGGCCTCGGGGTCGTGGGACCCGGCCCACGAGGCGGGCGCCAGGGTGGCCCGCCCCGGCACCACCTGGTTGGAGGCCTGGTACTGGCTGCGGGACCGGGCCGCCAGGACGATCGCGCCGGCCGCGCCACCGACCACCACGACCAGCGCCACCAGCACCAGCAGCAGGCCCATCAGCCGCTACCCGACTTGGACCCGCTCCACAGCACCAGGATCACGATGAGGACGATGACGGCGGCCAGGACCGCCAGGGCGATCTTCACCTTGCTCCACGGCCGCTGGCCCTGCACCTCGCCGGTGACGCCGTTGATGAACACCTGGAACGGCTTGCCCTCGTAGACCACCGTGAGCAGCCAGATGGGCAACAGCAGGTGCTTGTAGAGCAGGGAGTGGAAGGTGGTGGACTTCGAGGAGATGCGCTGCTCGTCGCCACCGATGTCGCGCCGGATGGTGGACTCGATCTCGGCGTCCATCACCGATTTGGCCTCGGGGAAGCACTGCTCGGCGTCGTTGTCGTAGGTG
>DAIMFV010000068.1:0-588 GCA_036724365.1 Acidimicrobiales bacterium
CCCCGCCGGGGGTCGGGGTGCTCGTACAGCGCGGCGCCGTCGAAGCGGGCCAGGGCCCATTCGTCCTTGGGGAAGTGGGCGGGGACCCAGTCGAGGATGACGCCCACCCCGGCGCGGTGCAGGGTGTCCACCAGATGGGCCAGGTCCTCGGGGGTGCCCCAGCGGGCGGCCGGCGCGAAGAACGACGTGACCTGGTAGCCCCACGATCCGCCGAACGGGTGGTTCATGACGGGGAGCAGCTCCACGTGGGTGAAGCCCATGTCGGCCGCGTAGGCGGCGAGCTCGTCGGCCACCTCGCGGAACCCGCGCTCACGGGCCGGCTCGGCCGGGTCGCGGCGCCACGAGCCCAGGTGCACCTCGTACACCGACATCGGCTGGTGCCACGGATCGGAGGCGGCCCGTCGGGCCATCCACTCCTGATCGCCCCACTCGTGGTCGAACCGGTGGACGATGGACCCGGTGGCGGGGGCCGGCTCGGCCCGGCGGGCGAGGGGGTCGGCGTGCTGCACCGTGCGTCCGTCGGGTCCGGTGACCGCGAACTTGTAGCGGTGGCCCTCGCTCGCCTCGGGCACGAACGCGGTCCACGCC
>DAIMFV010000068.1:598-15020 GCA_036724365.1 Acidimicrobiales bacterium
GCCCGCGACCTTGTGGCGGGGGCCCTCGCCGGGGGGGGCCACGTCCCCCTGCCACACCCCGCCGCTGCGGTGGAGCGGGTCGGACCCCACGGTCCAGTGGTTCCAGTCGCCCACCACCGACACGGCGGTGGCGGCCGGGGCCCACACCGAGAACTGGACACCGGCCTCGCCGGGCTCCCCGGTGAGGTGGGCGCCGAGCCGATCGTGCAGGGCGAGGGGCCGGCCGGTGTCGAGCAGGTGGAGGTCCAGGTCGGTCACGACCCTCATCGTTCGACGGCTCCGTGCCGGTCGAGTCGGTGGACCACCCGGGCGAGGCCGGTGACGGGCAGGTGGACCCAGTCGGGTCGGTGGGCCAACTCGTAGCTGATCTCGTACACGGCCTTCTCCACCTCGAAGAGCGACAGCAGGGACACGGTGGCGGCGGCGGAGGCCGGCACCAGGGACGGGTCGACCGTGGCGAGGTAGCCGTCGAGCAGCGCCGCCCGGGCGGCCGGCTCCCACCCGTCGGTGAGTCGATCGCCGCCCGCCCGGCGCACCGTCTCGGCGGCGTAGGACAGGGAGCGGAGCAGGCCCGCCACGTCGCGCAGGGCGGGGTGGTGACGGCGTCGCTCCTCGATCGTGCGGGCCGGTTCACCCTCGAAGTCGAGGATCACCCATCCGTCGGGGCCCACCACGGTCTGGCCCAGGTGCAGGTCGCCGTGGGTGCGGATGGCCACCCCGGCGTCGGTGCCGCCGAGGTCGGCCACCAGGGCGCCGAGGGTCTGGTCGACCCGGGTCACCAGGTGGTGGCCCACGGTCGCCTCGAGGTCGGCCACGGCGGTCACGGTCGCACGCGCGGTGGCGGCGAGGTACGCGGCGGTGACGGGCTCGGCGCCGAAGCCACCACCTGACCCACCGTCGTGGCCCGGCCGGGCCAGGGCGCCATGGAGCCGGGCGAGGTCGGCGCCCAGGTGGTGCAGGCGGGGGGGCAGCGGCCCCGGGTCGGCCCCCAGGGCCGACAGCACCAGCCCCCACCCGTCGAGGGCGCCGGGCACGAGCCGGTGGAGCACCCCCAGGGTGGTGCGCTCGCCGGTGGGTTCGACCAGCTCGTACCAGCCGGCGAGTGGGGCGATCGGAAGTGGCGTGCCGGTGGCGGCCGCCTGCTCGTGCAGGTGCCGGCCCACCTCGACCTCGGGGTGGGGTCCGGCGGCCAGGCGCCGCAGCACCTTGAGCACGTGGGTGCCCCCCACCACGGTGGAGGTGTTCGTCTGGTCGGCACCGAGGCCGCGGGGCACCCGCCGCCCGGGCGGGGCCACGCCTGGCATCCAGTGGCCCTGGACGGTGCCGAACGGGCCCGTCTGCCCGGCCTCGTCCACGCTGAGCCGGGCCAGGGCCTTGGCGGCGTCGGCCCCGTCGGCCACGTCGACGACCTCGGCACCGTCGGTCGGGCCGGCCCGGCGCGGCTTGCCGCCCGTGGGGAGCAGGAGCTGGTAGCGGTGGCCGTCTGCGGTGGTGGCCAGCACCAGGCCCACCCGGGGGGCGTCAGACAGGGGCAGCGGCTCGCTGAGCGAGACGTCGAACGGGACGGCGGGCTCGTCGCTACCGTCCGCGCCGGGCTCGCTCACCGGGCGGGCGAACCAGCGTTGTTCGGTGAGCCACCGGGCCACCGCCTCGGGCGACGACTGGGGCGGGGTCACGAGCCCACCACCGCGAGGACGTGGGCCGGTCGGACCCCGGGCCCGAGGCGTACGTAGTTGCGTCCCCGGTGCCAGGTGTAGTGCTCGCCGGTGAGGTCGTCGACCACGTGGAAGGAGGGCGGCAGGCCCAGGTCGTCGGGCACGATGCACACCCCCTCGTGAGCGTCGTGGGGGTCGAGCAGCACCACCACGATCACCGTGCCGTTGCCGCCCGTCCGGGCCCGGTCGCCCGGGGCGCCGGGTGGCGGTGGCTTGGCGTAGGCGAGGATCTGGGCGTTCTCGGTCTCCAGGAACCGGATGCCGGTGAGGTGTTGGAGGGCGGGGCGTCGCCGGCGGACCTCGTTCAGCTGGGCCACCAGGGGCAGCAGGGCCCCGTCCAGGGCCCGGGGCCGCGCCTCGTACTTCTCGGAGTCGAGGTACTCCTCGGACCCCGGTCGTACCGCCACCCGTTCGAAGGACTCGAAGCCTGAGTAGATCCCGTACGACGGGCTGAGGGTGGCGGCCAGCACCAGGCGGCTGGCGAAGACGGCCTCGCCACCGTGCTGGAGCTGCTCGGTGAGGATGTCGGGGGTGTTCACGAAGAAGTTCGGGCGGAACAGCTCGTGCTCGGGCCCGGCCAGCTCCTGCACGTACTCCCGCAGCTCGTGGGCGGCTTGCTTCCAGGTGAAGTACGTGTACCCCTGGGCGAAGCCGATCCGGCCCAGCTCCTGCTGCATGGCCCGGTAGGTGAAGGCCTCGGCCAGGAAGATCACGTCGGGGTGCGAGGCCCGCACGCCGGCGATCAGCCACTCCCAGAAGGGCAGGGGCTTGGTGTGGGGGTTGTCGACCCGGAAGACCCGGACCCCCCGTTCGACCCAGGTGAGCACCACGTCGCGCAGCGCGGCCCACAGGCCGGCCCAGTCGTCGCAGTCGAAGTCGAGGTTGTAGATGTCCTCGTAGCGCTTGGGCGGGTTCTCGGCGTACTTGAGGGTGCCGTCGGGGCGATGGGCGAACCACTCGGGGTGCTCGGTGAGCCAGGGGTGGTCGGCGGAGCACTGCACGGCCAGATCGAGGGCCACGTCGATGCCCAGGGCCCGGGCGTCGGCCACCAGGGCCTCGAGCTCGGCCACGGTGCCCAGGTCTGGGTGCACGGCGTCGTGGCCGCCCGACGCGTCGCCGATGGCCCACGGCGACCCGGGGTCATCGGGGCCGGCCGCGAGCGCGTTGTTGCGGCCCTTGCGCTTGGTGAGGCCGATGGGGCTCACCGGCGGCAGGTAGAGCACGTCGAAGCCCAGTTCGGCCAGGGCCGGAAGGCGACGGCGGACACCGGCGAACCCGCCCCACGACCGGGGGAACAGCTCGTACCAGGACCCGAACCGGGCGAGGGTGCGGTCGACGTCGAGGGCCACCGGGGCCGGGAGGGAGGCGGCCCGGCTGCGATCGGGGTGCAGGTCGCAGGCGGCTGCCACGTCGGGGTCCAGGGCGGCCGCCACCCGGTCGGCCTGGCTGGTGGCGATGTGGCCCACGGCCGCCGCGGCCCGGGCCACCGACTGGGCCACCAACCGGGAGGCGTGGGCGCCGTCGCCCGCAGCCCGCGCCGCGCACGCGTCGAGCAGGGCCGCACCCTCGGCGAGCTCGCTGCCCAGGTCGGCCTGGCCGGCCTCGGCCTTGCGGGCCAGCTCCACCCGCCACGACGCCAGCGGATCGGCCCAGGCCCGCACGTCCCACCGCCAGGGGCCGGGGCGGTCCACGGTGAAGGTGCCGCCCCAGCGCACACCGAGCGAGCCGGCGTCGAGGGGGTGGAGGTCGATCACGGTCGGTGTCGCGTCGCCCGGTCCCCACACGAGGCCCTCGGCCCGCAGCACCTCGTGGCCGTCTCGCACCACGTCGACCGACATCGCCACCGTGTCACCCACGGTGCGCTTGGGTGCGTGCCGGCCACCGTCGAGCGTGGGTTGCGGGCGGGCGACCACGACCCGGGGCGGAGGGGTGGCGGGCGGTGCGAACGGAAGCTGGGGGTCGGTCATGGGTCGGGCCGAGGTGGGGCCGGTCACCAGTCCTTGAGCCGCGTGGTGGCTGCGGGGTCGTACAGGCAGACCACGTCGGCGAAGCACCGCAGGCGGAGGGCGGCCTGGAGCATGGCGGCCCCCGAACCGGACTCGGGCAGGTGGGAGGTGACCACCACGTAGGGGGCGGGGTCGGTCAGGCTGCGGAGCAGGGCGCCGTTGGCGATGGCCTTCTTGAGGGTGTCGGTCCGGCGCAGGCCCGGGCGGTTCCCCTGCACGCTGCCCTTGTACTCGAACCACACCACGCGACCGCTGGGGCTCACGGCCTCCTGGTCGATCTCCACCCCGACTTCGGTGAGCACCCGCCGACCGCGCAGGGTGTACCCGAGGTGGGTGAGGAGGGTGTCGCACTGCTCGGCGAACTGACGGCCCTGGATGCCGGCCGCGGCCTGGAACGACCGGGCCGGGCCCGGTGTGCGGTTGCGGTCCCGGGCCGGCAGGTCGGGTCCACCCCAGGCGCTCTCGTCGGCGTCGTCGTCGGGGGTGCCGCCGCTGTAGGTGAAGAACGACTCGTCGCCGCCGAGAGGGAGCTGGTCCGAGGGATCCATGCGCGGACCAGCCTACGGGTCCGGCCGTGGGGCGGTTGCGGTCGTACCTCGGCCCTCGTCTCGGCCGGGGTGGGTGCCACCTCGCGCCACGACCCGCTCGGTAGCCTGGCCGGGCACGAAGCAGGTCGGAGGGTGCAGCGGTGTCACGGATGCAGGGGCGCTCGCTGGCTGTGGTCGTGGTGGCGCTGCTCGCCGTGCTGGGGCTGGTCGGAGCCGGCACGGCGTTCGTGCTCACCCGCACCAGTGGCGACCGCGCCGCTGATCCGCAGCGTCCGGGCGTCGACGTCGAGGACCCCGCCGTGGTGGCGGCCGACGCCTTCGCCGCCGCGGTGGCCGGCGGCACCTACGACGGCATCGCGGTCACCGACCTCGCCCTCACCTCGGAGCAGGTGGGTGAGCAGGTCGAGTTCACCCTGGCCGGGCTGCTCACGGGTGGGGCTGCCCGCCCGCAGGTCGAGGTGACCGACGTGGAGCGGGGCACCGGCGAGAACGCCGACACCGCGTCGGCCAAGGTGCGGTTCACGTGGACGTTCCCCGGCGATCGGGTGTGGACGTACGAGACCGGCTGGGTGCTGGTCGAAACGGTGCTCGCCGACGGCTCCCGGGAGTGGCGGGTGGTACTGGATCCGTCCGCCGGCCTGCTCCCCAGCGCCGCGGGCAACGGGGTGGTGCGCGTGGTGCGGGTGCCGGTACCCCGGGGTCGCATCCTCGACGTCACCGGCCGCTCGCTGGTGCCGGGCGGGGGCACGGTCACGGTGGGCATCCGGCCCAGCCGCACCGAAGACCCCGAGGGCACGGCCCGCACCGTGGCCGCTCTCACCGGCGTCGACGCCGACGAGCTGGCGGCGCGGGTGCTGGCGGCCGGCCCCGACGAGTTCGTGGAGGTGGTCACCCTGGAACGGTCCGCCTACGACCTCATCCGGTCCCAGATCCAACCGCTGCCGGGCACGGTGTTCACCGAGCAGGCCGTCGAGACCGACCTGCCCGCCTCCTTCGCCCGGGGCGTGCTCGGCTCCACCGGCTCGGCCACCCCCGAGATCGCCCAGGCGTCCGAGGGTGCGGTGGTCGAGGGTGACCTGACCGGCCTGTCGGGCATCCAGGCCGGCCGCAACGCCACGCTGGCCGGATCGCCGGGCCTGCGGATCGAGGCGGTGGCCACCGACGGCTCGGGTGGCGCCACCGTGCTCCACGACTTCCCGGGCCAGCCCGGCACCGACGTGACCGTCACCCTGGATCCCGCGGTGCAGCTGGCCGCCGACGCCACCGTGGCCGTGTCGTCCCAGCCGGTGGCCCTGGTCGCCATCCGGGTGAGCACCGGCGAGGTGATCGCGGTGTCCAACGGGCCCGCGGGCTCGGCCGGCTACAACCGGGCCCTGCTCAACCGCTACCCACCCGGCTCCACGTTCAAGGTGGTCTCCGCCCTCGCCTACCTGGAGGCCGGGCTCCAGCCCGACGATGTGGTGGCCTGTCCGGCCACCGTGGTGGCCGGCAAGCGGTTCAAGAACGCCGGTGAGTTCGCGCTGGGCGACGTGCCGTTCCGGCGGGCGTTCGCCCGCTCCTGCAACACCACCTTCGTGAAGCAGTCCAGTTCGATCACCCCCCAGCAGCTCACCGACACGGCCCGGCTCCTCGGCTTCCGAGACCTCGATGCCGAGCTGGGCATGGACGTGTTCGGCACCGAGGTGCCCCTCACCGACGACGAGACCATGCACGCGGCCGACTCCATCGGGCAGGGCAAGGTCGAGGGCAGCGCCCTGACGGTGGCCCTCATGGCCGCCTCGGTGGCCAACGGCACCTCGCTGTCGCCTCGGCTGTTCGTGGAACCCGGGGCCCCGGCCCCGGCGCCCGGCGCGGCCCTCCCGGCCGGGCCGGTGGCGGCCCTGCGCGAGATGATGGCCGAGGTGGTCACCGACGGCACCGGGTCGGCCCTGGCGGGCGTGCCCGGGGGTCCGGTGCACGCCAAGACCGGCACCGCCGAGTTCGGCACCGAGGACCCGCCCCGTTCCCACGCCTGGATCGCCGGCTACCAGGGCGACATCGCCTTCGCGGTGGTGGTCGAAGACGGCGGTGGCGGCGGCGCGGTGGCGGGCCCGGTGGCCGCCCTCTTCCTCACCAACCTCGCCGGGGGCTGAGGAACGTCCGGCCGGGGTGCGCCCCGCCGGCGTGGGCCATCATGGCGCCATGGCAGACCTGACCCGCAGCGAGTTCGGACCCGACTTCACCTGGGGGGTGGCCCACGCCTCGTACCAGGTGGAGGGGGCCTGGGACGCCGACGGCAAGGGCCGGTCCATCTGGGACACCTTCGCCCACCGCCCCGGCAAGATCCGCGACGGCAGCGACGCCGACATGGCCTGCGACTACTACCACCGCTACGAGGCCGACACCGACCTGGTGGGCGAACTGGGCTTCGGTGCCCAGCGGTTCTCGGTGTCGTGGCCGCGGATCCTGCCCTCGGGCACCGGCCGGGTGAACCAGGCCGGGCTCGACTTCTACTCCCGCCTGGTCGACGCCAACCTCGAGCGGGGCATCGAACCCTGGTTGACGCTCTACCACTGGGACCTCCCCCAGGCCCTCCAGGACCGCGGCGGTTGGACCAACCGAGACGTGGTCGGCTGGTTCGGCGAGTACGCGGCACTGGTGGCCGAGCACCTCGGCGACCGGGTGCGCAACTGGATGGTCTTCAACGAGCCGTGCAGCTTCGTGCACGGCGGCTACCTGGCCGGGGTGCACGCGCCTGGCCAGCGAGGTCTCCACTCGGCGCTGGCCGCCACCCACCACGTGAACCTCTGCCAGTCGGTGGGGGCCGAGGCCGTGCGGGCCCACGCCACCGACCCGAACGTGGGCACCACCCACATCATCACGCCCATGCGCACCGCCGAGGACACGCCCCGCCACCGCAAGGGGGCGGCGGTGATCGACGCCTTCGCCAACCGGATCTTCCTGGAGCCCAACGCCGGCCTCGGCTACCCGGTCGACGTGTCGCCGCTCATCGGGCGGGTGGAGCGCTACGTGAAGCCGGGCGACGACGCCGCGGTGCGGGTGGACTGGGACTTCATCGGCGTGCAGTACTACTGCCGCCTGCTGGTGAAGCCGGTGCCGGTGCCCGGGCTGTGGGGCGTGCCCTGGCTCAGCAAGGACCACCGGCGCTTCGACGTGTCGGGCATGGGTCAGGAGATCCAGCCCGACGGTCTGTACGAGTCGCTCCAACGCGTGCACGACCTGCCGGGTGACCACCGGCTGGTGGTCACCGAGAACGGGGTCACCGTGCCCGACCGCCTGGTCGACGGCCGGGTGCGAGACGTGCGCCGCACCGCCTTCTACCAGGACCACCTGGCCGAGGTGGCCCGCGCCCAGCGCGACGGCCTGCCGGTCGACGGCTACTTCTGCTGGTCGCTGATGGACAACTTCGAGTGGGCCGAGGGCTACACCGCCCGGTTCGGCCTCACCTACGTGGACTTCGACACCCAGGAGCGCATCGTGAAGGACTCCGGCCACTGGTTCCGGTCATTCCTCTCCGGTGAGGCACCCGGCGCGGCGGACAGCACGGCGGTGGCGTCGTGAACGCAGCCACCGGGTCGATCACCCTGGCCGGCTCCGACGTCACGATCCCCGCCCTGGGGGTCGGCACCTGGGCGTGGGGCGACCGGTCCACATGGGGCATGGGCGGCTACGACACCGCCCTCAGCGAGGGCACCATCCGCGAGGCGTGGGAGGCGTCGATCGACGCCGGTGCCACCTTCTTCGACACCGCCGAGGTGTACGGCGACGGCGAGAGCGAGCGCATCATCGGCCAGTTGCTGGCCGCCGACCCCGACCGCGCGGCGAAGGTGCAGATCGCCACCAAGTTCCTGCCGATGCCGTGGAAGGTGAACGTGCGGCGCGAGCTCATGGCGTCGCTCCGAGCCTCGCTGGACCGCCTGGGCCTGCCCGCCGTCGACCTCTACCAGATCCACGGTCCCATCAGCCTCCGCGGCCACGGCGCGCTGGCCGACGCCCTGGCCGACGCCCACGCCGCCGGGCTGGTGCGCGCCGTGGGCGTCTCCAACTACTCGGTGCGCGAGACCCGGTCCATGGCCCACGCCCTTCGGGACCGTGGTCTGCAGTTGGCCACCAACCAGATCGAGTTCTCGCTGCTGCGGCGTGTCCCGGAGACCAGCGGCCTGCTGGCGGCGTGCGCCGACCTGGGCGTGGTGCCGTTGGCCTACTCGCCCATCGGTCAGGGCCGTCTCACCGGCAAGTACACCGCCCAGAACCAGCCCCAGGGCCGACGGACCTTCTCGGCGCATCCCATGGAGGTGGTCGACGAGGTGGTGGCCGTGCTGCGCCGGGTCGGCGAGGCCCACGACGGCCGCACCCCCAGCCAGGTGGCGCTCAACTGGCTGATCGCCAAGGGCGCGGTGCCGATCCCCGGGGCCAAGAACCGGGCCCAGGCCCAGGAGAACGCCGGGGCCCTGGGCTGGTCGCTCACCCCGGCCGAGGTGGCCGAGCTCGACCGCGCCGCCCTGGTCCGCCTCGGTGGGTTCGCCGGGCTCAAGACCCGCTTCTGGCAACACGGCTGACGTCTGGCAGCTGGCGTCTGGCAGTCCGGCCGGGCGGAGACGCGGACGGGGCGGGAACCGCGCCGATGGTGTCGGCCGGTTCCCGCCCCGTGGAGGTGCGGTGGGGTCTGCCCGGGGTCAGGCCGCGGTGGTGGTGGTGTCCTCGCCCATGCCGTCGGTCTCGCCCAGGTCCTCACCCATGCCCATGAAGGCGCAGCCCATGATGCCGCCCATGAGCGACTCGAGCTCGGGGTCGTCCTCCATGCCCTCGTCGCCGTTCATCATCGAGCTGACCATGAGCTTGCGCAGGTTCTCGTCGGTGAGAACGTTCTCCATGCACGCCTGCATGGCGGGGGTCACCTCGTCGTCGGTGGCCATGCTCTGCATCATGAGGTCCTGCAGGTCGATGTCGCAGCGCCCGAAGTTGTCGTAGATGTCGCCGGCCTCGTCCTCGGTGAGGCCCAGGTCGGAGAAGTCCATGGCGGAGTCTCCGGAGCTCATCATCTCGGGGGTGACGCCCGCCGCCTGCAGCCGGTCGACCCCGATGGTGTTGATCGTCCGGGCGTTGAAGCACTCGGCCTGGTCGTCGGAGAGCGGGAACTCCTCGTCGGCGGTCATGGCCTCGTTCATGGCGTCGACGTAGGCCCGGGCATCGGCCGACACCTCGACGTCACCACCGTCGCCTTCGGTGGTGGTGGTCTCGTCGTCACCACCCTCGCCGTCACCCTCGGTGGTCTCGCTGGGCTCGCCGGAGCCCTCGGCCGCGGTGGTGGTGGTCCCGTCGCCGGCGTCGACGGCGTCGTCGTCGCCGCCGGAGCTGCAGGATCCCAGCACCAGGACGGCCACGAGGGCCAGTACGGCGAGGAGGCTGAACGGTCGGTTGCTTCTCACGTGCGTTTCCTTGGGTCGGTTGCGGACCGAGGGGCCTGCGGTCATCCCGCGATGATGCCCCATTTTCCCGTTGGAACCGGCCCGCCCCCGGCTGGGGGAGCGCGCGACGTGGTCAGTGGGCCGGCGCCGGGCCCTGGGAGTGCGCCACCAGGATCTGGCGGTAGTCGTCGGTGTGGGTGGACGCGGGCTCGGTGGTGGCGATGAAGTCCTCGAGGATCGCCACGAACTGGGCGGGATCTTCCACGTGGGGGAAGTGACCGCATCCCTCCATGACCTCCAGGCGGCTGCCCTCGATGGCGCCCTGGGCGGCGTAGGCGTGCTCGATGGGGATGATCGGGTCCTCGTCGCCCCAGATGATGAGGGTGGGGAGCCCGCTGGCCAGGTAGATGCGGTCGAGGGCCGAGACGGTCTGGCCGCCGGGATCCACCACCGCCCGCAGCGTGCGCAGGAACGCACTCCTGTTCTCGGCACCGGACAGCGAGCTGTAGGCCCGCCACATCTCACCGAGGTGCGGGGCCCGGATCCCCTTCTGGTGCAAGAAGCGGTTCACGCCATCGCCCTTGTCGGCCAGGAACCGGGGGAACACCACCGGCATGAGCAGCTCGGCGCCCGGGAGGGTGAGGAGCCGCAGCATCCAGTTCACCTCGCGCCCCAGCCCACCGCTGCCCACCAGCACGAGGCGGTCGACCAGCTCGGGGTGCTGGTAGGCGAGCTGCATGGCCACGCCGCCGCCGAGCGACTGGCCGACCACGGTGCAGCGCTCCACCCCGATCACGCCGAGGAGGTCGCGGATGCCGCTGGCGAAGGCCCCCAGGGAGTAGTCGCCCATGGGCTTGGCCGACTCCCCGTGGCCCAGCAGGTCGGGCGCGATGACGGTGTGGTCG
This sequence comes from Acidimicrobiales bacterium, assembly GCA_036724365.1. Taxonomy (GTDB): domain Bacteria; phylum Actinomycetota; class Acidimicrobiia; order Acidimicrobiales; family Iamiaceae; genus Aquihabitans. The sequence continues at coordinate 11,181 of DAIMFV010000068.1, forward strand.
CCCACCAGCCGCTCGGTGACGTCCTTCCAGGTGCGCGACGAACCGGCCATGCCGTGGATCAGCAGGATCGCGGGACCGTCGCCTCCCATCCGGTACGTGACCTCATGGCCGTGGATGGTGACGCGGTGCAGTTCGGCGGTTGCCATGGCTGCATCCTCGCGCCTGGGGTGCCGTCCGCCCAGGGTCGGAGGTCCCCGCGTCGGGTGACCGGCCCGGCACCGGCCTGGCCGCGTGGGTAGGGTCCGGACACCTCGACCTCGGGAGTTCCCATGTCTCGGATCCGTCTCCTCGCCTTGGTGGCCGTCCTCGTCCTGGTCGCCAGCGCGTGTCGCTACCAGGACCGCGCCCTGTCGATGCAGAGCAACGGCGAGCCCGTGCCCTGGTGGTGCCACCCCACCGAGGAGATCGCCGTCACCGACGGACCTGCGGCCGGCAGCGTCGACTGGTACGCCGGTACCCACAAGGGCGCGCTGTCCTGGGCCGATTGCCTCGAGTTGTCGGCCCTCCTCGACCAGGCCCGTGACTACGCCGTCCAATGGCCCACCACCGGGGCGGCCGTAGCCGACGGCTGGCGGCTGGCCACGCCGTACGTGCCTGGCATGGGCACCCATCACGTGCGCGGCGGGGTCACGCCGGCGATGTTGGTCGATCCGTCGTTCAACCGGCTCGACCCGATCCTCGATGCCGTGGGGCTCGACGACGAGTTCGACCCCGCGGTGCCCGAGGTGCTGCAGTTCGAGGGCACCGGGGCGAGTGCCCGGCTCGTGGGCTTCGACTACTACGTCCGCACCGACACCGGGCTCCCGCCGGAGGGTTTCGAGGGCAACAACGACTGGTGGCACCACCACCCGTGGATCTGCTTCCGCACGACCGACGCCGCCATGGTCCGCTTCAACGCGAGTGACGCCACCTGCAGTTCGCTCAACGGCGTGAACGTCAACATGTCGAACTACTACATGCTGCACGTGTGGGTGCTGGAGGACATGGTCTACACACCCGACGTGTACGCCGGCATGATGCCGTGCATCACGGGCGGCACGGCCATCCACGACCCCCTGGATCCGTGCCACATCACGCCGCATGCCGCAGGCGCCGACCCGGGGGCGGGCGCCGGGGCGCACGACATGCACACCATGGAGGTCGGCGGCTGAGGGTCCAGGGCAGCCGCCACGGATGCGGGGCCGGCAGGTCCAACCCCGCGATCAGGGACTGTTGAGCGGTGGTCCGTCCAGGGTGTCGACGTTGGCGAACGACTCGACCGGGTCCCGGCGGAGACGGGTGGGCTGCCGCTCCGGGTACCCCAGGGCGAGCACGGCGGCCACGGCGAACTCCTCGGGGGCACCGAGCAGGGACTTCAGCTCGGGCTCGCGGGTGATGGCCACGGTGGTGAGCACCCCGCCCAGGCCCTCGGCCCGGGCGGCCAGGAGGATGCTCCACACGAACGGGTAGATCGACGCCCCACCCACCAGCTGGTAGCGGCCCAGGTCGCGGTCGGTGGCGGCCAGGAGGCGCAGGTCGGCGAGGACCACGGCCAGCACCGGCACCCGGTCGAGGTGGGCGGCGAAGTCGCCGGCGGGGGCGGCGTCGGCCTCATCGGCCGTCATCGGCCGAGCCCGCTGCACCGCGCTCGCCTCGGCCGCCCGGTCGCCGATCGGGGCCCAGGGCTGGACGCCGTCGGTCCGCTGCTCCAGGTACTCGGCCCACCCGGCCAGGTAGAGGTCGCGGAGCGCCCGGCGACGCGCCGGGTTCTCCACCAGCACCACCCGCCAGGCCTGCTGGTTCCCACCGTTCGGTGCGAACCGGGCGTTGTCGAGCACGCGGGCGACCACGTCGCGGTCCACGGTCCGGTCCTGGAAGGCCCGCACCGCGCCGGTGGTGCGCAGGACCTCGACCAGGTCGGTGGGCGCGGTCGTCACAACACCCCCTCGCCGTACATCTCGCCGAGCGGGTCGGCGATCAGTTCGATGCGCTCGCCGTCGGGGCCGGGGAAGTAGATCGACGTGCCGTCGATGTGGGCGTAGGCGAGGCCCACCTCGTCGAGCCGGTCCTTCAGGCGCTGCCACCGCGTCGGTTCCACGGAGATGGCCAGGTGGTGGAGGCCGCCCAGCACCTCGGCGTAGGGCCCCAGGTCCAGGCCGGGCAGGTCGAAGAAGGCGAGGCAGTTGCCGTTGCCGATGTCGAAGAAGAAGTGGGTGGAGCCCTGGTAGTCGCGGTTCTCGAACAGCGTGGTCAGCGGGAACTCGAGGAGCCCCTGGTAGAAGTCGATGGTCCGCTCCACGTCGCTGCTGAGCAGGGCCACGTGGTGCACGCCGCGGGCCGACGACGGTGGGCGCTCGCCCGGTGGGCGGAGGTGGCGGCGACGGAGGTCGTCCCACTCCGCGGTGCGGTCGATGCCGGCCCCGTGGCGGGTGGGTGGCGTGTCGTGTCCGGCCATGGTCTCGGCCCCCTGGTGTCGCCGTCGGTCGGTGCGGATGTGGCGGTGCGGATGTGGGGGGGGGGGGGGGGGGGGGGGGGGGGGGGGGTCGTCCCGCCGGCTTTGAAGGCTACGCCCGCCTCAGCCGTCGTCGTGGGGGCGGCGACGGCCGGCCTTGGTCTCGCCCCGCTGGCGCTTGGCCTGGAGCCTCCGCTCCTTGGCCCCCCGCCCCGGTCGGGTGGGGCGCCGGGGCGCCTCGGTGCGCAGTGCTGCGGCCAGGCGTTCGCCCAGGCGCTCCAGGGCCACCGTCTTGTTGCGGGTCTGGCTGCGGTGCTCGTCGACCACCACGCGCACGGAGGCGCCCAGTCGCTCCAGCAGGCGCTCGCGCTGGTGAGGGGTCAGCGACGGCGAGCCGTCCACGTCGAACAGGATCTCCACCCGGGTGGCCGTCTTGTTGGCGTGCTGGCCGCCCGGGCCCCCCGAGGTGCTGAACCGCACGTCGAGCTCTGCCGCCGGGATGCGGAGGCTCCGCGACACGACGAGGTCGTCGCTCCGATGAGCCGGACCCGGGGCATCGCCGTCGTCGGTCATCCACCCATGGTGGCCGCGCCCGGTGCCTCGGTCGACCCCGGGCGCTTGCCGGGCCATCATCGGGCCATGACCTCCGCCCTGACCGACCACGTGGTGGCGCTGTGGCGCCTCCAGTCCCGCTACGCCGACGTGGTCACCCGCCGGGCCTGGCCGGAGCTGCACGAGCTCTTCCGACCCGACACCACGGTCCACATCGACACGGTCACCGCCCCGGTCCGGGAGGTGACCGGTCCCGACGCGTTCGGGGCGTTCGTGGGCGCCGCCATCGAGCGGTTCGACCACTTCGCGTTCGTGATCCTCAACACCGTGGTGGACGTGGACGAGGTCGCGGGCACGGCCACCGGCCGCATCTTCATGTGCGAGGTGCGCCACGACGCCGCGTCGGACACCTGGCAGAACGCCCACGGCGTCTACCGGGACCGCTACGTGCTCCACGACGACCGGTGGTGGTTCGCCGAGCGCCACTACCGCTCGATGGCCCGCTCCGGTCCCGAGGGCGTGGTGCTGGGCCAACCTCCCGGCTTCGTCTGATCCTGAGCCTCCACGCAGTCGCGCCCGCGTAGCGCCCGCAGCTGGCCGCGTCGCTGTTCGTGATCTTTCCCTCCTTCTGTGTGGTCACTACCTCGTCTTCAGGGTGTATGTGCCATGAGGTGTTGTTCTGGGTTCCATGACCTGCTAGACAGAACAGGTGTTCGATTCCCGTCCCGGCTGTTGCGGCCCCGATCCCGCCGATCGCATCGCTCGATGCGTGGCGTCGCTCGCGCCCGCCCAGGTCGCGGCACTGGCCGAGGTGTTCGCGGTGGATCCGCGGTGCCGCACGGCAGGCGAGCTCACGG
>DAIMFV010000069.1:0-1760 GCA_036724365.1 Acidimicrobiales bacterium
GGGTCGCACGTCCGGCTTCCGGTCCCCACGTCGAAACCGGTCAGCCCCTTGTCAAGGTGGCCGCCCACGGACACGTGGAGGTGGGCGACCGGTCCAGCGTACCGGGCCACGGGCGCCAGCCCACCGGGCGATTCAGCGGGGGTGGGGATCGGACGGCGCCGCCCCACGATCGCCGCTGGTCGGCGGTGCGGGTGGGGGAGGCGGTGGTGGTGGTGGTGTCGGTGGCGGGCCAGCGGGTGGCGTGGGCGGCGGCCCGGTGGGGGAGCGGGTCGGGGACCCAGGCCCGTAGCCGTAGCCACGTTGGGGACCCGCCGGCCCGCCAGGCCACGTCGGCGGGGACGCCGCTTGGGACCCTGGTGGGACGGTCCACGGCGAACCGGGTGGGGCGGACCCTCGCGATCCGGGCCAAGGGGCACCGGACCACGGCGATCCGGGGGGCACCGACCAGGGGCCGGGTGGCGGGCCGGTGGGCACGAAGGGCGTGGGGCGTCGGCCGCCGCCCCGGCCGGTGACGGCCAGCACGGCGGCGATGGCGAACGCGAACAGACCGAGGACCAGCGACTGCAGGGCGAGCATGCCGACGAACCCGGTGACGAGCAGCCGGCGGACCGTGGGCTCCTGGTCGGGCGCCGGCCCGATGCCGATCACCCTCGGCGACCAGGCGGTACCGCCGTGGGCGGTGATGTCGTGGCGGCCGGGGGTTCGCACCTCGAGCCGACCGAGCACGGCGAGGTCGTCGAACTCCTCGAGCAGGCCCTCGATCCCCACCGGCAGCACGGGGACGCGGACCCCGTCGGGGCCGATCACGTCGACCTCGCGGTCCAGGGCGGCCCGGGGTGGGTAGCTGTCGGACTCGTCGGTGCCGGAGGCGAACCGGGTCGGCGTGGAACTGCGCGAGCCGTCGGTCTCGAAGCCGTAGAGGTGGTACGTGCCCCGCTCCAGGACCACGTCCTCCCGTCCGGGTACGGCGACCCGGACCACCAGCCCCTGGCGGGCCCGCTCGCCGCTGCCCTGGATCCTGCGCACGGCGTCTCGCGCCGGCACGAACGCCCCCGCCAGCACCAGGAGGGACAGCACCACGAGCACCACCCCGGTGATCAGGGCGGCGCGGGCACCGCTGGACCGGGACCCGGTCGGTGCGGGGGCTCCGGCGTCGGGCGGCGTGAACGGCTGAGTCGGAGCGGTCACCGGCGGGGGCCTACCACTCGTGCCTACGGCTCGGGGGTCTTGCGGCGACCGGCGGCCATGGCCCGGCGGGCGTCGAGGTCGGCGTCGCGGCGGGCGATGAGCTGGCGCTTGTCGTAGTGCTTGAGGCCCCGGCCCAGCCCCAGCTCCAGCTTGGCCCGCCCGTCGCGGAAGTACAGCGACAACGGCACCAGCGTGAGGTGCTCCTGGCTCACCCGCTGGTGCATCTCCTCGAGCTCGTGGCGGTGGGCGAGGAGCTTGCGGGTGCGGGCCGGCTCGTGACCACCCTGGGCCGAGGCGTTGGAGTAGGCGTTGATGTGCAGCCCGACGAGGTAGAGGTCTCGCCCGGTGAAGCGGGCGAAGGCGTCGGTGAGGGTGACCTTGGCCTCGCGCAGCGACTTGACCTCGCTGCCCTGGAGCATGATCCCGCACTCCCAGGTGTCGATGATCTCGTAGTCGCGCCGCGCCTGGCGGTTGGTGGCCACCACGGTGGTGCCGGGCTTGGGTTTGGTCTTGATCTTCTTGGCAGCCATGACAGGTCGCGTTCGTGGGGCAGGTGGCTCGCGCCGGGGTCC
>DAIMFV010000069.1:1770-2083 GCA_036724365.1 Acidimicrobiales bacterium
GAGGCTAACGGAGCACTCCCACGGCCCACCCCTCGGTTGGCGGGGGACCATGCTGGTCCGATGGCCGACCGCCGTCACGACCGTGAGATCGTCCGGCTGGCCCTCCCGGCGCTGGTCACGCTGCTGGCCGAGCCGGCCTACCTCCTGGTGGACACAGCCGTGGTGGGGCACCTGGGCACGCCTCAGCTCGGCGGCCTGGCGGTGGCGTCGGCGATCCTGCTCACGAGCTACTCACTGTGCATCTTCCTGGCCTACGGCACCACGGCCGCGGTGGCCCGGCTGCTGGGCGCGGGTGACCGCTCGGGGGCCGCGG
>DAIMFV010000069.1:2093-14907 GCA_036724365.1 Acidimicrobiales bacterium
CGTAGCGGCGCTCGGTGCCACCGGGGAGGTGGCCGGCCACGCCCTGCTCTCCCTGCGGATCAGCCTCGCCGGGCTGCCGTTCCTGCTCGTCGTCCTGGCCGGCACCGGATACCTGCGCGGGCTGCAGGACACCCGGACCCCACTCGCGGTGGCCCTGGGTGCGGCGTCGCTGAACATCGTGCTCGAGCTGGTCCTGGTGGTGTGGCTGGGGTTCGGGCTGGGCGCGTCGGCGTTGGGCACGGTGATCGCGCAGGTGGCCGGGGCCGGGGTGTACCTCGTGGCGGTGGGTCGGTCCGCCCGGTCGCTCGGTGTGCCGCTCCGGCCCGTGCCGGCCGCCCAGGCGCGCCTAGTGCGGGTGGGTGTGCCCCTGGTGGTGCGCACCGCGGCGCTGCGGGGGGCGCTGCTCGCCCTCACGGCGGTGGCCACCCGCATCGGGCCGACCGCGGTGGCCGCCCACCTGATCGCCTTCGAGGTGTGGAACCTGCTGGCGATGGGCATGGACTCCCTGGCCATCGCCGCCCAGGCGCTGGTCGGGCGGTACCTGGGGGCGGGGGACACCGCCGGGGCCCGCCAGGTCTCCGGGCGCCTGTTGGTCCTGGGCGGCGGCGCGAGCGTGGTGCTCGGGCTGCTGGTGCTGGTGCTGGCTCCGTTCGTGCCCGGGCTGTTCACCCCCGACCCGGCGGTGGCCGACCTGGTGACGTTCCTCCTGATCTGGGTGGCCGTCCTCCAGCCGGTGGGTGCGGTGGCCTTCGTGCTCGACGGGGTGTTGATCGGTGCCGGTGATCAACGGTTCCTCGCCGTGGCCATGGCGGGGGCGGCGGCGGCGCTGGCGGTGGCCGTGGCACCGGTGCTCCCGCTCGGTCTGGGCATCGGCTGGGTGTGGGCCGCGTTCGGCGTGTTCATGGGCGCTCGGGCCCTCGTCCTCCTCGCCCGGTTCCGCACCGACGCGTGGCTGGTGGCGGGCGCGGTCCGATGACCCGCAGGCCGGGCCGGGGGACACGGGACCGGTACGGTGGCCCGGTGCTCCGGATCAGCCGATCGGCCCACCTGCAGATGCTCGGCCACGCCATCAGCGGGCTGCCGAACGAGGCCTGTGGCCTCCTGGGCGGCCCGTGGGGCAAGGGCCTGGTCGAGGTGTTCGTGCCCACCCGCAACGCTGATGCGTCGGCCAAGACGTACTCGATCGGTCCCGACGGCTTCGCCGCCGCCGACGCCGCGCTCGGACCGCGCGGTCTGGACGTAGTGGGGGTGATGCACTCCCACACCCACACCGACCCCTACCCGTCGCCCACCGACGTGGTCCAGGCCGACAACCCCCTGTTGGAGGGGTGGCACTACGTCATCGTGTCGCTGCGCGACACCGAGCCCATGCTGCGTTGTTGGCTGCTCGACGGCGGCACGATCGTGGAGGAGCCGGTCGAGGTGGTGGAGGACTGATCCCACCCCCGACGCGGACGACCGCCCACCGAGGTGGGCGGTCGTCGTTCCCGTCGCCGGTGCGGGTCCCGGGCATCGTCGGCCGGGACCCCGTCGGTGCGGTCTGGGCCCGCCGGAGCGGGCGGGTGATCAGGGGTTGATGGTGTAGGTGACCGTCTTGGTGGCCACCTTGCCCTCGTTGTCGGTGGCCGTGACCGTGAAGGTCTTGGCGCCGGAGGTGGACGTGTTGATGGCGTTGCCGTCGGCCACGGTGCCCACGCACGAGGCCACACCCACGCCGTCGCCGTCGTCGCAGCTGAAGTCGGCGATCAGGCTGCTGTTCTTGGCGTAGGCGGCATCCTGGGCCGGGGTGGTGATGGTGATGACCGGCGCCTTCACGTCGTTGCTGATCCGCGTGCCGTGCAGGTTGGGGCTCGGGTTCGGGTAGCAGTTGAGCGTGGGGTTGAGGGTGCCCACGAGCGTGCCGGTGACCTTGCTCTTGAAGCTGAGGCCGTAGGCGGCGTACGAGGTGCCGTGGATCTTCTGCTGGATGGTGGTGCCCAGGGTGCCGGTGGCCTTGAGGTTCAGGGTGAGGGTGGGCAGGGTGGCCGTGGTGTTGGTGGGGATCGGCCCGGGGACGGACACCTCCACGTAGCTCGAGCCGGTGGTGGAGGTCGGGGTGCCGGCGCCCACGTTGGCCCAACCGCTGATGGCCTGGGAGTTGGGGGTGGTGCCGGTGGGGATGGCCACCCGCCACTTGATCAGGCTGGTCTCGGTGACGGTGCCGCCATCGGTCGGGGTGCCGTCCACGAAGTAGGGCTCGGGCACCACCTTCACCTCGTAGTCGGCGCCGGGCTTGACCGCCTGCGGGGCCGTGACGGTGTAGTCGGAGGCGACCGAGCCGGTGCTGTTGGGCACCAGGATGTTGTTGGAGAGGATCTCGCAGCCGTAGGTCACCGTGGTGGTGACCGCCGTGGGCGGATCGTCGCAGGCGCTGAGGCCGGCGGCCATTCCCAGGACGGCGGCGGCGGCGCCGAGACGGCGCATGGTGGTACGTACCCGCATTGGTGGGTCCCCTCGTGGCTGGCGATGGCCGGATCGACGGTCCGCCGGATCCGAGTTACCCATCGGTAACCGAGCCAGTGGACCACGCTGTGTGGCTGCTGTCAACGAAAAACGTGCCACCCGTCACACGAGGGCCGTCGGTGGGGTCGGCGGTGGGTCGGGCGGGAACCCGGGCGGGGGGACGGGCGGGCCCCGCGGATACGCTGCCCCCGTTCGTGTCGGCCCGACCCGGGAGCAGCGGTGGCGCTCTACAGCAACGTGATCGACCTCATCGGCAACACGCCGATGGTCGACATCAGCCCGCTCAGCCCCAACCCGGCCGTACGGATCTACGCCAAGCTCGAGGGGCAGAACCCGGGCGGGTCGGTGAAGGACCGGGCGGCCAAGTACATGGTGGAGGCCGCCGAGCGCGAGGGGCGGCTCCAGCCGGGCTCGATCGTGTTGGAGTCGTCGTCGGGCAACACCGGCATCGCCCTGGCCATGATCTGTCGGATCAAGGGGTACACCCTCAAGATCGTCCTGCCCGAGAACGTGTCGGTGGAGCGCCGCCAGGCCCTCGAGGTCTGGGGCACCGAGATCATCCCCTCGCCTGCGTCAGAGGGCTCCAACGGCGCCATGCGCCGGGCCCAGGCCCTGGCCGCCGAGCACCCCGACTGGTGGTTCCCGTTCCAGTACGGCAACGACGCCAACCCGCGGGCCCACTACGAGGGCACCGGTCCCGAGATCCTGGCCGACGTCCCCGACATCACCCACTTCGTGGCCGGGCTCGGTACCGCGGGCACGCTCATGGGCGTGGGCACCTACCTCAAGGAGCAGAAGCCCGACGTGCAGATCTGGGCCATCGAACCCCCGGCGGGTGAGATGGTCGACGGGCTCAAGAACTTCGACGAGGGGTTCGTGCCCCCGGTGTTCACCAACTGGCACGGCTACGACCTGCTCGACCGCAAGATGATCGTGCGGCCCCGGGAGTCCATCGTGTGGACCCGACGGCTCACCGAGGTGGGCGTGTTCGCCGGCATCTCGTCGGGGGCCATCGCCGCCGGTGCCGCCAAGTGCGCCGATGCCATCACCGAGGGCGTGGTGGTGATGATCGTGTGCGACGGCGGCTGGAAGTACCTGTCCACCGGGGCGTGGACCGACGACCTGGACAAGGTCGAGGCCCGGGCCAAGGGCACCATCTACTTCTGACGCCTGACGGCTCCGGTCCGGACGAGATGCCGGGCCTTGGATTCGTCGTTGCCGGGCCGCGTTGGTGCGCCTTCGGCGCTCGGCTTCTGGTTCCGCTCGGACCGGTCCTCGCTTCGCTGCGGAGCCCGAGCGGCGTTTGCGGCGCTAGCAGGGGCTGCCCGGCGACCTGGCGAGGCACGCGGCTGCGAACGCCGCAAACGAGTTGTGGCTCGTGGGTCCAGCGGTTCGTCGCCAACGCGTCTTGGTCACGGGTGTCGTTGCCTGCTGGCCGGCGCGCAACGGCCGGACCCCGAAGGGTCCGGCCGCAGTGGTGCGGGGATCGGGCGCCGGGGCGCCCCGAGGTCAGCGGCCCCCGCGGCCGCCGTGGCGCAGTTCGCCGTCGACCAGCTTCTCGATCATCTCGGGCAGGTCGGCGGCTCGCTCGTCGGCCTGCTCCTGGGTGATCTTGCCGTCGGTGACGGCCTGGGCCAGGCGCTCGGTGGCCGAGGCCACCAGGGCGTCGACCAGGGTCTGGCGATCCACGCCCTGGTCGGTGGCCACCTCGGCCAGGGTCTTGCCGCTGCGGAGCTGCTCGCGCAGCTCGTCGGTGGTCAGGCCGAGGACCTGGGCGGCCACGCCGTCGTCGAAGCGGCCCATGCCGCCGCGGCCGCCGTGGCCCTCGCCCCGCTCGGGCAGGGTGCGGTCGACCAGCTCGGCCATGCGGTCGGGCAGCGTGGTCCGCAGCTCGTCGAGCTGCTCGTTGCCCGCGGCCACCAGGGCGTCGATCAGGGTCTGGCGGTCGACCCCGTTGGCCTCGGCCACCTGGGCCAGGGTCTGGCCCTCCTGGAGGGCGGTCCGGAGGTCCTCGACGCTGATGCCGATGACCTCGGCGGCGGCCTCGAGCTTGAGGCCCCGGATGTCTCCGAACGGGCCGTGGCCCATCCCGTCCTCGGCGCCGGGGCCGGGATCGGTGGCCGGGGCCGTGGTGGTGGTGTCCTCCTGGGCACCCGACATCACGGGGGTGCCGACGAGGGCGCCGACGACGCCGCCGGTGGTGAGGGCTGCGGCCATGGCGGCGGTGGCGATGATCTTGCGGTTGGCCATCTTCTTGGTCCTTTCGAGGTGGGACTGCTTGTCGAGTACCACCCAACCCGGTGAAGCTGTGAACGGCCTGTGAACCGGCGAGGAGTTCGGACAGTATCGACGAACCGCTGAGCCCGGGTCAGGCAGGTGGGTCGGCCACGGGGCCCGAGGGTGGGTCGGCCACGGGGCCGGAGACGGGGGCCAGGGGCAACGCCACCTGCACGGTGGTCCCGCCCCCGGGCGTGGCGGTGATGCGCACGTGACCCTGGTGGGCGGCCACCACGGCGGCCACGATGGCCAGGCCCAACCCGGCCCCCCCGGTGGCGCGGGTCCGGGCGGTGTCGGAGCGGTAGAAGCGCTCGAAGGCCCGGGCGGCCGTCTCGTGGTCCATGCCGGGACCTTCGTCGGCCACCTCCACCACGGCCCAGTCGCCGTCGCGCCGCAGCCGGAGGTGCACGGCGACGTCGGGCGCGGTGTGCATCCGCACGTTGCCCACCAGGTTGGCCACGACCTGGCGGATGCGGGCCTCGTCGGCTTGCACCACGAGCGGGTCGGGCGCCTCGACGTCCACGGGGCGATGGGGCTCCACCGCCGCCGCGTCTCGGGCGGCATCGCGCAACACCGCAGCGAGGTCGACCGGGCCCAGGTCGAGCGGACGCCCCTGGTCGAGTCGGGCCAGGTTGAGCAGGTCGTCGACCAGGTCGGCCATGCGGTGGGCCTCCTGCTCGGTGCGGCGCATGGCCTCGTCGAGCTGGTCGTGGTCGCCCAGCCCTCCCAGGCGGTAGAGCTCGGCGTAGCCCTGGATGGTGGTGAGCGGCGTGCGCAGCTCGTGGGAGGCGTCGGCCACGAACTGGCGCAGCCTCGCCTCTGACGCGGCCCGGGCGGTCACGTCCTCGTCGATGCGGGTGAGCATGTGGTTGAGCGCGGCGCCCAGCTCGGCGGCCTCGGTGCCGGGGGTGGCGTCGGGGATCCGCCGGCTCCGGTCGCCGTCGGCGATCGCCGTGGCGGTGGCGGTCATCTGACGGACGGGCCGCAGCCCGAGGCGGACCACCCAGAACGCCACCAGCCCGAGCGTGCCGATCACGGCGAGGAACCCCAGGATCTCGTTGTTGCGCACCCGACGGACCGCATCGTCCACGTCCTCCAGCGGCGCGGCGTACACCACGATGCGGCCCTGGCGTCCGTCGGTGCGGACCTGCACCCGGTAGCGCAGGTCGGCGCCCACCGCGCCCACCGTGAACGGGGGCCCGTCGGCGCGGGCCCGCACGGTGGCCACGTCCAGGTCGGGCACCCCGGGATCGTCCCGGGTGAGGTCGGGCTCCAGCACCACGCGCAGCTGGTCGTCGACGACCACCGCGACCCACAGCGGCGACGCCACCTGGCCCCCGGGAGGCGGCTCGACCACCCGCAGGCGCGGGGCCGAGCGGACGAGCATGGCGTCGACCTGGGCCACCAGGTCGGCCTCGGTGGTGCGCACCGTGCGGAGTCCGATCAGGCCCAGCACGACCGCGATGAAGCCCATCCCCACCAGGACGCGGAGCCGCAGCGACATCGGGCGGCCTCAGCCCCGGGGCAGCCGGAGCGAGTAGCCCACGCCCCGCACGGTGTGGATGAGGCGGGGGTCGACCTGGTCGAGCTTCTTGCGCAGGTAGCCGATGTAGGTCTCCACCACGCCGCCGTCGCCGCCGAAGTCGTACTGCCAGACGTGGTCGAGGATCTGGCTCTTGGACACCACCCGGCCCTGGTTGGTGAGCAGGTAGCGCAGCAGGTTGTACTCGGTGGGCGAGAGCGCCACCTCCCGCCCGCCCCGGGTGACCAGGTGGGCGTTGTCGTCCAGCACCAGGTCGGCGCAGGACAGGACGGCGCTGTCGGTCTCGGCCCCGGTCCGGCGCAGCACGGCCTCGATCCGGGCGACCAGCTCCTCCAGGCTGAACGGCTTGACCAGGTAGTCGTCGCCGCCGAGCGTCAGCCCCTTGACCTTGTCCTCGGTGGAGTCCCGGGCGGTGAGGAACAGCACCGGGGTGCGGTCGCCGGTGCTGCGCAGCCGCTGGCACACGGCGAACCCGTCGAGGTCGGGCAACATGACGTCGAGCACGATCAGGTCGGGGCGGGCGTCGGCCACGGCGTCGAGGGCGGCGCGCCCGGAAGCCACCGGTCGGACGTCGAAGCCGCTGTGGCGGAGCGCGGCCTCGAGCATGGAGCGCAGGTGGTCCTCGTCGTCCACGAGCAGGATCGTCTCCCTCGTCATGGACGCATGGTTGCACCGTTTCCTGGGAACTGGCTGTGAGTCCGCTGAGGATCCACCGGCCGGGGCGGTGGGGGCCGGGCCGCGGTCCCGTCGGTCCGCCGCCCGGCCCGTCCGCCGCCTGGCCGCGTCAGGTAAGGGTGAACTCGTGGATCATCCCGTGCTCGACGTGGGTCGTGCCCGCCGCGTCGGGGATCGGACAGATCAGGATCCAGTCGCCGGCGGTGAGGTCGGCGGTCACGACCGCCTCGGCCCCGGGCGGCGCCACGTCGGACTCGAAGCTGGCCGCGACACCCTCTTGGCCCTGCGAAGCCATCGCCTCCTCAAGCGTCACCCCGGGTTCCAGCTGCGCCAGGACCATGAGGTGGGGTTCCGCGCCGTCGTTGGCCATCACCAGGGAGTAGCGGCCGGCGGTGGTGGGGAGGTCGACGGCGAAGGCGTAGTCGGAGGCGGTCACGTCGATCCGGGTGGCGGCCGGGTCGATCTCGGTCACGCCGGGATCCGGGGGCGGTTCCAGGCCGCACGCCTCGGCTTCGAACGCCGTGAGCTCCTCGATCGCCGCTGCCGTCTCGGGGGCCCCGAAGTCCTTCGCCGGGACGCCGGCGGCTGTGGCGAACGCCGCCACGATCACCTCCACCTGCTCGGCCACCGCGCCCGGGGCCAGGGCCTGGTACTCGTCGAGCTGCTCGGTCGTGGGAAAGCCGTCCTGTTCGTTCAGTTCCCGGGCGAGGGCGCAGTATGCCTCGGAGGCCTCGTCGTCGCCGGCGTCGGCCGCTGCACCCTCGGCCCCGACGTCGACGGACTCCGTGGTCGCGTCCTGGGTGCTCGGTGCCGCCGAGGTCGTGGTGGTGGAATCGCTGTCGTCGTCGCTGCAACCGGTCAGGGCCAACAGACCGACCAGGCCCAGCGCCAACCAGGGTCGCGCCGCACGACGGGAGGAAGTGGGGTAGGTGGACATCGTGTGCTCCTCAGGTAGCCGCCGGCTCGATCCGGCACGGTGCCGGACGCCTCGGCGGGTCGAGGGTCGTTGTCCCACGTCGCCGGCCCGGCGCCATCGGCCCCCCCTACCTAGTGCCGTGAAACGTGGGGGCATCCAGCACATGACTCCCGAGCGATGCGAAGGGTGCCGGTCACGGCATCGGGAGGCGAGGCGGGGATGCGCCGACCGACCCGGCTGGTGGGCGCTCGGAGGTGCCGGTCGAGGGTCCACCGACTCGGGCGTGATAACGGCTGAACCTGGCCGAGCGCCTGGTCAGCTGGTCGCGGCGGCGGGCGGGCTGCCGAGCAGGCGAAGGAGCTCGCCGCGGTCGCTGGTGCCGAGCTTGGTGTAGGCGTGGTTCAGATGGCTGTGGACGGTGCGGAGCGATATCCCGAGGGCCTCGGAGATCTCGCGGTTGGTCCGACCGGCGGCGGCCAGGAACGCCACCTCGCGCTCCCGGGTGGTCAGTGTGGGGCCCAGCGGGGTCAGGTCCACGGCGGTGAGCAGCGGGGTGGACACCGGCCCGCACCAGTCGCGTAGGAGTGACGCCCGGTCGAGAGACGTGGCTGCTCGTCGTCGGAGCCCGGAGGCGGTGTGGATCGAGGTGGCCGCGGCGGCCGCTTCGGCGGCCGCCAGGCGGGCGCCGCAGTGCTCCAGCGCGATCGATGCGGCGTCGAGTGCGGCGCCATCGTCAGCACGCAGGGCGCTCGCGAACGCCGCCCAGGCCCGTAACGAGGACACGTCCGGATCCGTTCGGCGGGCCAGGGCCTGGAGTCGGTCGGCCGCCACCGCTGCAGCTCCCAGCCGGGTCGCATCGGCGAGACCCACCAGCTCCAGGGCGACCGCACCGCGGTCGGCACCCAGGTCGGCCAGGGCCATCGAGTGGGAGGCGGCCCGGCGCAGGTCTCCGGCGGCCGCACTGGTCCAGGCCTCGGCACGGAGCAGGTGGTGGCGGGTGTAGCGGGTGTCGACGTGCTCGCGCCGGTGGGCTTCGTCCAGCGCCGCCGCCGCGTCCGCGCCCTGGCCGGCCTGGGCCAGCGCCACGGCCAGCTCGGCGAGGGCCATGGTCGGACGACCGAACCAGTAGCGACTGTCGTCGGCCAGCAGGTCGATGGCGTCGCGGAGACGGTCGGCGCCTGAACCCACACGCCCCTGGTCGCTCTCGATCCGGCCGAGGATCACGAGCGGCAGGGCGCGGAACGCAGGCTCGTTCGTGAGGTCCATGGTCTCCAGGACCTGGAGGAAGAAGGTGTGGCAGTCGTCGGTGCGGCCGGTCAGCAGCCGGGACCAGTACACGGCCACGGCGGTCCAGGCCGGAGGGACCGGATCGACGGGGGTGATGGCGAGGATGTCGCCGAGCCGGTCGGCGAGGACCGTCTCCGCCGGCTCGGGCCGGCCGCCGAGCGCCGACGCGTTGGCGGCGAGGGTGACAGCCTGGAGGCGGAGCGCCTCGTCGACGGTGGAGGCCTGGATGTCGGCACAGTGCCCGACGGTGGCCGGGAGGTCGAGGTCGTAGAGGGCGAAGGTGGCGGCGGTGGCCGACACTGTGGCAGCGGGCGGGCCGTCGATCGCGGCCAGGGCCTGGTCCAGGACCGACCGGGCGGCGTGGACGCCATCGCCGCTCCACACCTCGTGAAACGCCGCCATGGCAGCGGCCTCGGCCCGAACCCACGCGTCGTCGTGGTCGATGAGCACAGCCATCGACGCACGGTGGGCGTCGTCGTGACCCAGCTCGGCCAGGCAACGGGCCGTCAGCAGCGCGGCGGCCGGGCCGGCGCCGGCGGCCTGGGCGGCCTGGGCGAGCCGGAGGCCGAGCCGGTCGTCTCGCAGGGCGACCGCCCGCTGCGCCGCGTCCAGCAGCAGGGTCTGGTCGACGTCTGCGACGGCCCCGTCGACCGCCCAGACGCCCACCTGGAGGGGGTCGAACCGCTCGGCGGTCGATCGGGACTCCGCCAGGACGGCCCCGACGAGATCCGCGCAGTTGCGCCGGTCGGCCAGCGGTGGCGTGGTCCGTCGCAGCACCTCCGAGTAGAGAGGGTGGGGGAGTGCGACCTCGCCGTGTTCCGGCGTGGTGGTCACGAGCCCGGCCCGGACCAGGTGGTCGAGGCGCTGGTCGACGTCGAGCCGGGCGAGCACGGCGACCGGCAGCGGCTCGCCACGCGCCACGATCTCGAGCAGACGTCGATCCGGCGCGGATGCCCGGGCGAGGCGGTTCTCGACCACCTCAACCAGCCTCGCTGGTGGTTCGGTGCTGCGGGCCCAGCGCCAGGTGTCGCCGTCTCGTCGAAGCGTTCCGTCGTCCAGTGCGGCGTCGATGAGCTCTCGCACGAACAGCGGGTTGCCGGCGGACCGTGTCCAGACCCCGTCCCGTGCCACCGGGTCGAGGCGGCCGGGGAGGCGGGCCGCGACGAGCCCTTCGACCTCCAGGCGACTGAGCGGCAGGAGATCGATCCGCGTCCCCCGTCCGTCCCGCCACAGGGCCGTCACCGCATCGGGAGTCGGCTCGCCGGTGCGCACCGTGGCGATCAGGACGGTGGGGTGGTGGTCCGCCAGGTGGAGGAGGAGCGCCGCCGACGCGTCGTCGAGCAGGTGGGCGTCGTCCACCACCACGGTCGAGGACGACGCGGCCACACGGTCGGCCAAACCCCGGAGCATCGACAGCCGGTCGCCGCCGGGCAGCAGGTGATCGGGCACCCACCGGGCGAAGGCGCCGAAGGGGATGGTGGCCGTCGCCGCCGTGGCCGTGACGACCAATGCCCCGTCGGTGGTGGCGCGGCACCAGTCTCGCACCAGCCGGGTCTTGCCGACCCCGGCCGCGCCACCCACCACGACCACGCCGTGAGGTACGGAGCGTCGCAACAGGTCGAGCTCCTCGTCTCGCCCCGTGAGCGGCCAGGACGACTCGTGCTCGGCGCCACTGGGCTGCATCAGTGCGCCAACCTACCGACTCGGCGGGGCGAGGTCGGACGGTTCGACCCTCCGGTCGCCGGCGCCGGCGAGGCCCTGGTCCAGCTTGGCGAGCGCCACCCGCACCAGCGGCACGACCGCTTCGACGGGGATGCCCGCCAGCGCGGCGATCTGGTGGGCGTCGAAGCCGCTCATCACGCCGCGTAGGACCGCGGCATGCCCTGGGGGGAGTCGGTCGACGGCGACCCGAGGGTCCATGGGCGGTGACATCGGGGCCAGTGGACCGCACGGCGCTCACGGGCGCATCGGTAGGGGGCTAGGAGACCGGTCGCCGGCTGGTGGTCTGCTGGACATCGGGCGATCCACGGTGGTCCGTGGACGTGGTGTGGTGGGCGGCCGGTGGGCGCGGTCTGCGACGATGGGCGCCCCCGACCCGGAGAGACCTCATGCGCCCTGACGGCCGCCAGCCCCACGACCTTCGTCCGATCACCTTCGAACGGGACTTCACCGTGCACGCCGCCGGTTCGGTCCTGGTGTCGTTCGGTGCCACCCGGGTGCTGTGCACGGCATCGGTCGACGACGACGTGCCCCGCTGGATGCGCGGGCGCGGCAAGGGCTGGGTCACCGCCGAGTACTCCATGTTGCCGGGCGCGTCGCCCGAGCGGATCACGCGGGAGGCCGCCAAGGGCAAGCAGTCGGGCCGCACCCAGGAGATCCAGCGGCTGATCGGGCGCTCGCTGCGGTCGGTGTGCGACATGAAGCTGCTGGGCGAGCGGCAGGTGGTGGTCGACTGCGACGTGTTGCAGGCCGACGGCGGCACCCGCACGGCGTCGATCTGCGGGGGCTACGTCGCCCTCCACGACGCCCTCACCCGCCTGGTGCTGGCCGGCCAGCTCACCACCCACCCGCTGGTCGACTCGTGCGCGGCGATCTCGGTGGGCGTGGTCGACGGCGCGCCGGTGCTCGACCTGCCCTACGTGGAGGACTCGCGCGCCGAGGTCGACATGAACGTGGTGATGACGGGAACGGGCACGTTCGTGGAGGTCCAGGGCACGGCCGAGGGCGCCGCGTTCAGCCGCAGCGAGCTCGACGCCATGCTCGATCTGGCCGAGTCCGGCATCGCCCGCATCACCGACCTGCAGCACCAGGTCCTGGCGGTGCCGCCGGCGCCGCGCGACGTGTCGTGAGCCCCATCCCGCCGGCGGCCGGCCTCGACCCCGAGGCGGTGGTGCTGGCCTCGGCCAACCCG
Source organism: Acidimicrobiales bacterium (assembly GCA_036724365.1). Taxonomy (GTDB): domain Bacteria; phylum Actinomycetota; class Acidimicrobiia; order Acidimicrobiales; family Iamiaceae; genus Aquihabitans. The sequence continues at coordinate 14,205 of DAIMFV010000069.1, forward strand.
AAGAAGGCGGCCGAGATCGAGGCGATCGTGGGCCACGCCTTCCGCCTCGTGCCCCGCCCGCCGTCGGTGCCCGAGGTGGTGGAGGATGCCGACACCTTCGAGGGGAACGCCCGGCTGAAGGCTCGGGCCCTGGCGGCGGCCACCGGTCTGGCCGCCCTCGCCGACGACTCGGGTCTGGAGGTCGAGGCGCTCGGCGGCGCGCCCGGCGTGCACTCGGCCCGCTACGCCGGCGACCACGCCACCGACGCCGACAACGTGGCCCGGTTGCTGGCCGACCTCGACGCCCTCGCCGACCAGCGGGGCCGTCGGGCCCGGTTCCGGTGCGTGCTCGTGCTGTGCCGCCCCGACGGGTCCGAGCTGGTGGCCGAGGGCGAGGTGGCGGGCGTGATCGCCGCCGAGCCGCGGGGCTCGGGTGGCTTCGGCTACGACCCCGTGTTCGTGCCCGTCGAGGGCGACGGTGCCACCTTCGCCGAGCTGACGCCCGAGGCCAAGCACCGCATCAGCCACCGCGGCCGGGCCCTGGCCGCGCTGGTGGCCGCCCTCGGCTGACTCGAGGGGTGGTGCCGACGGCGCGACTCGAACGCGCACTGGCCAGGACCTAAACCTGGTGCCTCTGCCAATTGGGCTACGTCGGCGGACCGGCCAAGCCTAGGAGCCGCCGGTGACGGGCCGGCGGTGGGCCGGGCGGGGGTGGCGACGGGGG
>DAIMFV010000070.1:0-14775 GCA_036724365.1 Acidimicrobiales bacterium
CGGCGGTGTACTCCCCCGCCGTGAGCCGGCGGCGCAGGTCCGCAGCGATGTCCTTGTACCGGATGGTGCGCACTTGTCTCATAGTTGTATGCTTCGTCTGCCGGCGCAAGCACGACGGCACCCCACTCGCCCCCGACCGCCGAGGTGACCCCATGGCCGTGACCGCCAGCACTCCCATCGAGCTCGTGGAGGCGGTGTACGGCTCGCTGCCCGGCCGCGCCGCCACGGGTCGCCAGCGCCTCGGCCGGCCGCTCACCCTCACCGAGAAGGTGCTCGTCAACCACCTCCGGGACCCCGAGACCGGCGGCATGGATCGCGGGGTCAGCTACACCGACTTCGACCCCGATCGCATCGCCATGCAGGACGCCACCGCCCAGATGGCGCTGCTGCAGTTCATGACCGCGGGCCTGCCCGAGGTGGCGGTGCCCACCACCGTCCACTGCGACCACCTCATCCAGGCCAAGGTCGGCGCCCGCATCGACCTCGGCGTGGCCATCGACACCAACGCCGAGGTCTACGACTTCCTCGCCAGCGTGTCGGCCAAGTACGGCATCGGCTTCTGGAAGCCCGGCTCGGGGATCATCCACCAGGTCGTGCTCGAGCAGTACGCCTTCCCCGGCGGGATGATGATCGGCACCGACAGCCACACGCCCAACGCGGGCGGGCTGGCCATGGTGGCCATCGGCGTGGGTGGCGCCGATGCGGTCGACGTGATGACCGGGTTCCCGTTCAACGTGCGCTTCCCGAAGGTGATCGGCGTGCACCTCACCGGCAGCCTCTCGGGCTGGAGCTCCCCCAAGGACGTGATCTTGGAGGTGGCCCGCATCCTCACCGTCAAGGGCGGCACCGGCGCCATCGTCGAGTACTTCGGCCCCGGCGCCGAGACCATCTCGGCCACCGGCAAGGCCACCATCTGCAACATGGGCGCCGAGATCGGCGCCACCACCTCGATCTTCGCCTACGACGCCAGCCACGACGCCTACCTACGGGCCACCCGCCGCGCCGACATCGCCGACGCCGCCGCCGCGGTGGCCGACCACCTCCGGCCCGACCCCGAGGTCTACGCCAACCCGGCCGACTTCTACGACCAGGTCATCGAGATCGACCTGTCCGGCCTGGCCCCGCTCATCAACGGCCCCCACTCCCCCGACTACGCCCACAAGGTGTCCGAGGTGGGCGCCACCGCCGTCGAGAAGGGCTGGCCGCTGGAGATCTCCGCCGCCCTGATCGCGTCGATCGCCCGCCAGGCCTCCGCCAAGGGGCTGCGGGCCAAGACGAAGCTGCTCATCACGCCCGGCTCCGAACAGGTGCGGGCCACCATCGAGCGCGACGGCCTCCTGGCCGACCTGGAGGCCATCGGGGGCGAGGTGCTCGCCAATGCCTGCGGGCCCTGCATCGGCCAGTGGTCGCGGCCCGACATGGATCCAGCCACGCCGAACACCATCGTCAACAGCTACAACCGCAACTTCCCCAAGCGCAACGACGGCTCGGCCAACACGTTGAGCTTCGTCACGTCGCCCGACACCGTGATCGCCCTGGCCCTCGCCGGCCGCCTCGACTTCAACCCCGCCACCGACTCGCTGGTCACCGAGTCGGGCGAGCAGGTGAAGCTCGACGAACCGGTGGGCGTCACCCTGCCCCCCACGGGCTTCGACCCGGGCGAGAACACCTTCACCGCACCCCCCGACGACGTCTCGGGCGTCGTGGTGCAGGTCTCGCCCACCAGTGACCGGCTCCAGCTGCTCGAGCCGTTCGATGCCTGGGACGGGAACGACTTCGTGGGCCTCACCGTGCTGCTCAAGGCCCAGGGCAAGTGCACCACCGACCACATCTCCATGGCCGGCCCGTGGCTCAAGTACCGCGGCCACCTGGAGAACATCTCGGGCAACCTGTTCGCCGGTGTGATCAACGCCTTCACCGGCGCCGACGGCACGGGCAGGGACCCGCTCGACGGCGAGACCCGCACCTTCCCCGAGATCGCCAAGCGGCTCCACGAGGCCGGCGTGCCGTGGGTGGCGGTGGGCGACGAGAACTACGGCGAGGGGTCGTCGCGCGAGCACGCCGCCATGGAGCCGCGCTTCCGTGGCGCCAAGGTGATCCTGGTGCGCAGCTTCGCCCGCATCCACGAGACCAACCTCAAGAAGCAGGGCGTGCTGCCGCTGACCTTCGACGATCCCGCCGTCTACGACCAGATCGGTGAGGACGACAAGCTGTCGTTCCTGGGCCTGGCCGACCTGGCCCCCGGCGCGCCCGTGCGGGCCGAGATCGTGAAGCCCGACGGATCCACCGTGGGGTTCCTGGCCAACCACACCATGAACGACGAGCAGATCGGCTGGTTCCGGGCCGGTGGCGCCCTCAACATCATCCGCCAGAAGATGGAAGCCCGGTGAGCGGCCCGGGGCCCGAAAAGGCCGGCTCCGGTTCCGAGCCGGGCGCGGTCGATCCCGACGTGGCCCTGTTCGCGGCCTGGATGCGCAAGGAGGACCGTCGGGAACGAGACGCCCGCCGCCAGGCCAAGGAGACCCGCCGGCTCGAGGAGTCGGCCGGGGCGCTCACGTCGACCAAGGACGGGGCCGCCGCCGAGGTGAAGCGGCTGCGGGCGTCGACCAGCGCCACGCCGGAACAGCGGGCCGCGGCCGAGGCGGCCTACCGCGAGGCCCTGGCCGCCGTGGTGGCGGCCGAGACCGGCGAAGCCCCCACCTGGGCCCCGCCTGCCGAAGAAGCCCCAGGTACCCCTGACACCCCGGACACCGATCCGACGGTCGACACCGACCAGGCCGCTGACACCGATCCGACCGACGGGACCGACGCCAAGCGGGCCGACGAGCGCGATCCAGGCGCCGGCACCGACTCCGATGCCGGGTCGTCAGCGGGCGACGCCCCAGAGGGCTAGGCACTGCTCGGGCGGGTCGATGGTGACCGCCCGGTGCACCTGGAACTTCTCCCGGAACTGCGACACCGGTTCGTTCAGCAACGGATCGTCGCCGGCCCGGGGCGACTCGATCAGCTCGCCGCGGTACCGGTAGGTGATGGCCACGTCGGGGTGGTCGACCACGTAGATCCGCAACTGGGTGCGGGTGAGGGCCAGGCCCGTGGCGGCGTACATCTGGAGGCCGGGATCGCTCGACCCCTGGATCTCGATCAGGTGCCGGTGCTCATCGGTGAGCGGGAAGCCACGCCGGATCACGAAGTGGTTGGAGTCGCCGTCGACCACCCGCAGGTTGGCGTACATGTTCCAGCTGCCCGCTGTGCGCACCTCCACGTACGGCAGCACGCCGTTCAGGAACGCCAGGGCCGGCACCACCAGCAACCAGGCCGGCGGCCGACCGAGCGGGGTGGCGGGCCCGTCGGGCTGACGGCGGGCGTAGCGCACCAGCACCACCAGGACGGCGACCACCGTGGGCTGCCACAGCCACCACAGCAGGGTGCGCGACGACGTGAACCGGGGCAGGGACAGCTCGGCGGCCAGGCCGGTGAGCACCACGAACGCCACGCCGAGCAGCTGCACCATGCGCACCCGAACGCCGTACCGGCCCGCGGCCGCGGCCACCACGGCTCCGGTGCGGTCCACCACCCGGGTGAAGAACCCGGCGGGCAGGAAGCTCACGTAGATCACCGTGAGGAAGGACGAGAAGTCCACGATCTGGTGGGCCTTGTCGATCGACAGCACCGCATGGAAGGCCACGGCCAGCACCACGCCGGGGATCCGGGTGCGGCGGACCATGAGCAACCAGGGGATCGCCAGCTCGATGGCCGACGTGCCGATGATCACCGCCCACTGCACCAGCGAGGCGTCCTGCACCCCCAGCGCCCCGAGGCCGATCGAGGTGAGCGACTCGTCGAGGAACACGATGGCGCAGCTCACCGCCGGATCGAAGAACGCCGAGTTGAGCTTGTCGAAGGAGGCCCACAGGTAGAACCCCAGGAACGTCCACCGGGCGGTGGGTATGAACCACCGCACCAGGCGAGCCTGCACGATCTCGAGGCGACCGGCCCGGTCGGTGCCGGCCCGGGCCGCCACCACCGAAGCCACCGCCGCCACGGCGAGCAGGCCCACCGAGATCAGCCCGACGAGCGTCCAGTGGTTGGACAGCCGCGGGGCCTCGTCCCAGACCGTCCACAGCGCGGTGGCCCCCAGGGCGACCAGCCCGCCCAGCCGGGCCGGCCGTACCAGCACCAGGGCCACCGCCGCCAGCAACGCCAGGTGTGGCAGGTCGGCGTCGCCGCGGGTGTTGCCCATCAGGTGGGACCAGGCGGCCAGGGCCAGGCCGACCGTGAACACGGTGAGGAGGTTCCGACCGTCGCGGTCGAGCGGTCCGACGGTGTCCATCTCGCTGGAACCTACGCGACCGACGGCGGGGGCCGACGGGATCTACGATCCCCTCCCGTGAACCGGACCCCGCTCCCGACCCGTCGTTCCACGCCTGGCATCGGCCGGGCCGGCACCCGCGTGCTTCCCCTCCTCGCCGTGGTGGCCCTGATGCTGGGCGCCTGCGGCGTCACCACCGGCGACGAGGTGGCCTCCGGCGGCGACAGCACCACGGCGCCCACCGATGGTGAGCAGACCACCACGACAGCGTCCGACGGATCCGGGGACACCACCGAGACCCGCCCCGAAGACGACGGCGGCGACGACCCGACCGACACCACCGACCCGACCGACACCACCGGCGGCGACACCACCGACACCACCACCGGGTTCGAGATGGGCGACGAGGTGATGCGCGACGCGCTGATCCAGGGGTTCGTGTCGATCGGCCTCACCGACGAGCAGGCCACCTGCCTGGCCGACGGCTACATCGAGCTGGGCCTCACCGACGTCAACGCGTCGCCCGACGTCACCCAGATGATGGACCTCTTCACCGAATGCGGCATCTCGCTCGAGGATCTGGGCAACATCGGCGCCGACCTGGGCGCCGGCACCACCTGATCGACCCGGATCAGTCCGATCGGTCTGATCGACCCGGATCAGTCCGAGCCGGGCCGGCGGCGCTCCTCGGCATCGGGATCGCCCTTGTAGCTGGCCGGTAGCGACCGGGCGAGCTCATCGGGCGTGGGTTCGTGGCGGACCCTGGCCTCGGCGGGCAGCAGGTCGGAGATGGCGGCCATGATCCGCCCCGTGTCGGCGTCGAGGCTACGGCCGGTCAGCTTCACCGCCGGCCCGACCCGGATGCGCACCGTGGGCGGGTGACCGAGGGCCAACACGTTGGGGGTGCGGGCGTTGCGGGGCCAGACCTTCTCGGTGCCCCAGAGCCCGATGGGGACGACGGGTGCGCCCGTGAGGCGGGCCAGCTTGGCGGCCCCCCACCCCCCCCTGAGCTCGGGGTCGAACAGCGCCCGGCCCCGGGGGGTGGTGCCCTGGGGCATGATCACCACCACCTCGCCGGCCGCCAGGGCGTCGGCGGCCTCGGACAGCGGTTCATCGGATCCGGACCCCCGGTCGACGCGGATGCCCCCGAAGGCGGCCACCAGCTGGCCCACCACCGGTGCGTCGAACACCTCCTTCTTCCCGAGGAACCGGACCGGCCGGTTCACCCGGCCCACGGTGAAGCCCACGGCGAGCGGGTCGAAGTACGACCGGTGGTTGGCCACCACGATGGCCGGCCCGGTGCGCGGCAGGTGCTCCACACCGTCGAGGTCGAAGCGGACCCACGGGAACAGCTCGGGCTGGGCGAGCATCTGGAGGGCCCGCTGCGGCTCGATGCCACCCAGCTTGGGCACGGCGGACGGCACGTCGAAGTGCTGCACCGGCCACCGTCGGAGGATGGCCACGATCTGCAGTCGCGGGTCGGGGTTGACGGCGGTGGGGTGGGCCACGGCGTTGAGCAGCGGGAGGTCGTAGACGGAATCGGAGTAGGCGTGGCTGATCGCCACGTCGACGTCGTTGACGGTGGCCCAGTCGCGCACGGCGGCGAGCTTGCCCGGGCCCCACACGAAGTGGCCGTCGACGGACCCGTCGTAGCGACCGTCGAGCACGCCGTACCGGGTGGCGATCACGTCGTCCATCTCCAGCGCCCGGGCCAGGGGGGCGACCAGGTCGTACGGCGACGTGGTGGCCATGACCACCTTGCGCCCCTCGGCCCGATGCCGGGCGATGAGCTGCTTGGCGAACCCGGGCACCGCCGCCATCAGCGGTGCCACCGAGGCCACACCCGCCGCCTGGACCTTGGCCCGCTCCCAACCGGAGGCGGCGCGGGCCATCTGCCGAGTGGCGAGCATGCTGGGGATGGTCTCGCCGATCACGTCGAAGACCTTGAACACGAGGCCCTCGCCGGGGATCGAACGGTCGGGCAGCAGCCCCGCCCGCTTGAGCTCGGTGCTGAACACCGGTCCGCTCGCGCCACGCAGCAGGGTCCGGTCCAGGTCGAAGAACGCAGCGTTGTCCACGACGTGGAGCCTACGACCGATCGGGACGGGCCCTGCCGGCCCCGGTCCCGCCCGCCGGGCTGGTTGGGGGACTGGTGGGAGCGGCCTGGCATCCTGGTTGACCCCGCCGGACCAGTCGAGAGCGAGACCGTGGTTGACGACGAGATGATCGAGCGGCTCCGGGCAGCCACCGAGCTGCTGGAGTCCGTGGCGGTCGACCGGTCGCCCCTCGACGCCCTGAGCGACGAGGAGCGCCACCGGTTCCTGAACGCCGCCGGCGACGTCTTCTCCCCCGACGTCGAGGAGCGACGCCAGCGGGCCAAGGCCCGCCGGCGACGAGCCAAGGCCGAGAAGCTGCGCCGGGAGGAGGAGGTCCTGGATCAGACCGGGATCCGTTCCCTCCGGTCCCGCCCGGTGTTCCTGACGCCCAACGTCTTCCCGCCCGAGCCCGACTCGACCGGCCCGGCCCTGTCCGACCCCGCGCTGCAGGAGTCCAGCCCGCCGGCCCCGGGTTCCGGTCCGACCGTGGACGGCCGGCACTGCTACGTGTGCAAGGCGGACTACTCGCTGGTCCACCGGTTCTACGACCAGCTGTGCCCGCCCTGCGCCGAGCTGAACGAGCGCAAGCGGACCGAGACGGCCGACCTCCGGGGCCGGGTGGCCCTGCTCACGGGGGGCCGGGTGAAGATCGGCTACCAGGCCGGGATCAAGCTCCTGCGCGCCGGAGCCGAACTGATCGTCACCACCCGCTTCCCCCGCGACGCCGCGGTGCGCTACGCGGCCGAGCCCGACTTCGAGGAGTGGGGCCACCGCCTGGAGATCTACGGCCTCGACCTGCGCCACACCCCGAGCGTCGAGGCGCTGTGCCACCACATGGCCACCACCCGAGACCGCCTCGACTTCATCGTGAACAACGCCTGCCAGACCGTGCGGCGACCGCCCGACTTCTACCGCCACATGATGGCGCTGGAGACGGCATCGGCGTCCGCCATGCCCGAACACGTCCGCGCCCTCCTCGGGGGGATCGACGGGGTGCGCGGCGCAGACCTGCTGTCCGCACCGGTCGAGCTCCTGGCGTCCACCGGCCTCGCCCGCTCGGGCACCCTGCCGGGGCGGGCCACCTCGGCCGAGATGTCGCAGGCCGTCCTGCTCCCCGAGGAACGAGCGGACGCCGGCCACCTGTTCCCGGACGGGCACCTCGACCAGGACCTCCAGCAGGTGGACCTCCGCGGCCGGAACTCGTGGCGCCTCACCCTCGCCGAGGTGTCGTCGGTGGAGCTCCTCGAGACCCAGTTGGTCAACGCGGTGGCACCGTTCGTGCTCAACGCCCGCCTCAAGCCGCTCATGCTCCGGAGCCCGGAGCGGGACAAGCACATCGTGAACGTGTCGGCGGTGGAGGGCCAGTTCTACCGCCGGTTCAAGACCACCCGACACCCGCACACCAACATGGCCAAGGCCGCGCTCAACATGATGACCAGGACGTCGGCCGCGGACTACCACGCCGACGGCATCCACATGAACAGCGTCGACACCGGCTGGGTGAGCGACGAGGACCCCGTGGAGATCGCCGAGCGCAAGACCGCCGAGCACCGGTTCCACCCGCCGCTCGACATCGTGGACGGCGCCGCCCGCATCGTCGATCCGATCATCGACGGCTTCAACACCGGCACCCACGTGTGGGGCCGCTTCCTCAAGGACTACCGGCCCACCGACTGGTAGGCCGTGCTGTCGCTGGTGTGCGAGCGGTGCGGGGTCCTTCGGCCCTACGCCGCGAACCCGGTCCCGGACGATCATGGTGACGGGCGCGAACGTCGCTCGAAACGGCCACCGGTTCCGGCCTCACCCGGTTGTTGGCTGTCCGTCACCGTCCCGTCGTCGCCCCGACATCGGGACCACACCGTCGGCCCGCACGATGGACACACGATGGACACCGGCACCCGACCCGAGGTCGAAGGCCCGTCGCCCCCCCAGACCAGGAGGTCCTGATGATCGAGAAGCGCTCCCAGAAACGAGGCAAGACGGTGAAGGTCACCTTCTCCGTGCCGGTGGAGTGGCTCCCGACCCCGGTCGCGGTGGTGGGCGACTTCAACGACTGGGATCCCGGGGTCAACCCGATGCGCAAGCGGGGCGGCCACTGGCGCACCGCCGTGGAGTTCGAGGCCGGCCGGCGCTACGCCTTCCGCTACCTCGACGTCGACGGCCGCTGGCACGACGAGCCCGCCGCCGACGACATCGAGGTGAACGAGCACGGCACCGCCAACTGCATCCTGGACCTCACCCTCCCCGAGGGCGACTGACCCGACCCCGAGTTCTGACGCCTCGTCAGGAAACGGCCGTCGCGGCTCGGCAACGCGTGCCACCATGCGGCGGTGCATCCACTCGACGAGTACCCGCTCCACCAGACGCCGCTGTCCATGGCCCACATGGCCACGTCGGACCGCAACGCCTACGACCGCTACTACTTCAACGCCCACGACCGGACCGGCGACGTCTGGCTGATCGCCGGGCTCGGGGTCTACCCCAACCTCGGGGTGATCGACGCCTTCGTGTCCATCCGCCACGGCGACCACCAGGTCACCGTCCGGGCCAGCGACGCGTTGGACGACCACGACCGCCTGGCGCCGGCGGTCGGGCCGATCGCTCTCGAGATCGTCGAGCCGCTCGAACGCCTGCGGCTCACCTGTGCCGCGCCCGAGCACGGCGTCGAGGTCGACCTCACCTGGACCGGATCCTGCCCGGTGATCGACGAGGCCCCCCACATCTGGCGGTCCGGGCCCCGGATCGTGCTGGAGGCGCAACGCTTCGCCCAACTCGGGTCGTGGGAGGGCAGCCTGGGCCTCGACGGCACGACCTGGCGGGCCACCCCCGACCTGTGGCTCGGCAGCCGGGACCGATCCTGGGGCATCCGCCCCGTCGGCGAGGCCGAGCCTCCCGGCCGCAACGCCGACGAACCCCTCGAGGGGTTCTGGTGGGTGTACGTGCCGATGCGCTTCGCCGACTTCACCCTCGTCCTCATCGCCCAGGAGGGGCCTGACGGTCACCGGGTGGTGAACGACGCCGTGCGCATGTGGCACCGCCACACCGACCGGGCGGGCCAGGTCGACCAGCTCGGCTGGCCCCGCTACGCCATCCACTACACGTCCGGCACCCGCATCCCCACCGGGGCCACCATCGCCTGCACCGAGCCCGACGGCACCCTGTTCACGCTGGAGGTCACCTCCCACGGGTACATGCCGCTCAACGCCGGCTCGGGCTATGGCGGCGACCCCACCTGGACCCACGGCGCCTGGCGGGGACGCAACTGGAGCGAACGTCACGAGACCGACCACACCGACCCCGACGTGTTGACCATGGCTCCCTTCGGGGTGATCGACCACGTCGGCAGCGCCCGGATCGTGGGCGCCGACGGCACCACCGTGGCCGAGGGGTGGGGCCTGTTCGAGCACGCCACCTTCGGCCGCCACGACCCCACCGGCTTCGCCGACTGGTCCAGCCTGGCGCCCTGATCCCGCTGACCCGGACCCGGCCGTGGGAGCGCGACCGCTCGCACGGCGGGAAAACAGGAAGCGACCGGCCAAGGGGGAGGCCGGTCGCTTCTACGGTCTGAGCAGCAGGGGAACCGCTCGACCCGTCGCTCAAGGCCGGGAGGGGGACCCGTTACCTCGGCGGTCTTTGTAAGCAAAGCATCGCCTTTTGCAAGCAATCTGTCCAACAGTTGTTCCAGATACTGGCTATCGTGCCAGGCGATGGACCTCCGCCAGCTCGCCGCCCTCACCGCCGTGGCCGACCACCGCAGCTTCTCGGCCGCCGCCCGGGCCCTGCACACCGTGCAGTCCAACATCTCCACCCACGTGGCCCGCCTCGAACGCGAGCTCGGCACCGCCCTGGTGGAGCGCTCCACCGGCGAGCTCACCGAGGCCGGCGAGGTGGTGGTGGCCCGGGCCCGTCAGATCCAGGCCGAGCTGGCCGCCATCACGGCCGATGTCACCTCCACCCTCGGTGAGATCGCCGGCCACGTCCGCCTCGGGGTGATCGGCACCACCGGCCGCTGGCTGGTGCCGGCCCTGCTCACGGCCCTCGGCGAGGCGTACCCGAGGATCCGGCTGGTCACCATCGACGCCACCACCACCTCGCTGCTGCCCCAGCTGGCCTCGGGCCTGCTCGACCTGGCCGTCGTCAACCTGCCGGCATCGGACCCCGACGTCGACGTGGAAGCCCTCTTCGAGGAGGACCACGTGGTGCTCGCCCCCGTCGGCCACCCCCTCGCCGCCCACGATCGGCTGGGTCTGACCGACCTCGCCCACGTCCCGCTCCTGCTCGAGCCGGCGGGCACCGGCTTCCGCGACCACCTCGACGCCGACGCCCACCGGGCGGGCGTCGTCCTGGAGTCCCAGGCCGAGGTCGACGGCATGCGCCTGCTCGCATCCCTCGCCTACCAGGGGTTCGGCGCCGCGCTCCTCCCCGCCAGTGCGGTGGTCGACTGGACCGACGGGTCCTGGCGGGCCATCCCCCTCGACGGCACCACCCGACGCGGCGTCGGCCTGGCCCTCCCGCGACGGGGCCGCCAGTCGGCCCCGGCCCGAGCCACCGTCGAGGTGCTCCGCGACGTGGTGGCCCGCGAGGTCCCGTCGCTCCCCGGCCTGCACCTGCTGGCCTGAAGCCCGACGGTGCGGGCCGGAGCAGCGCACCGGACCGGGGGCTTGTCTCGGCGGTGCGGTGGGGCCGGTACGATCCAGGTGACGGGTCGCCGGTCGATCTCCGGTGACGGCACGGCGCCTCGTCGCACCCATCGAGGTATTTCCGAGGCAGGAGCGAACCGTGACCGAGAGCGTGACCATCACCGACAACCGCACCGGGGAGTCGATCGAGATCCCCATCGTCGACGGTGGCATCGACGCCGGTAGCTGGAAGAAGTTGCTGGGCAACATCTGGTTCGCCGACCCCGGCTTCACCCAGACCGCCGCCACCGAGTCGGCCATCACCGAGCTCGACGGCGAGGCCGGGATCCTCCGCTACCGCGGCTATCCCATCGAACAGCTCGCCGAGAAGTCCACCTACCTGGAGGTGGCGTACCTCCTGATCTACGGCGAGCTACCCACGGCCGAGCAGTTCGAGCAGTGGCAGCACGACGTCACCTACCACACGTTCATCCACGAGAACGTGCGCAAGCGCACCCTCGAAGGCTTCCACCACGACGCCCACCCCATGGGCATGCTCGTCTCCACGGTGGCGGCGCTGTCCACCTTCTACCCCGAGGCCAAGCAGATCCACGACGACGAGATCCGCAACAAGCAGATCGTCCGTCTGATCGCCAAGATGCCCACCCTGGCCGCCGGTGCCCACCGCTCCAGCGTGGGCATGCCGTTCGTCTACCCCGACAACACGCTCGACTTCGCCTCCAACTTCCTCTCCATGATGTGGAAGATCGCCGAGCCCCACTACGAGACCAACCCCGTGCTGGCCCGGGCCCTCGACGTGCTGTTCATCCTCCACGCCGACCACGAGCAGAACTGCGGCACCACCGCCATGCGGGTGATCGGTTCGTCGCACGCCGACCCGTACTCGGCCCTCGCCGGGGCCACCGCCGCCCTCTACGGGCCCCGCCACGGCGGTGCCAACGAAGCCGTCATCAAGATGCTCACCGAGATCGGCAGCGTCGACAACGTGGCCGCCTACGTGAGCGCCGTGAAGGAGGGCAAGGGGCGCCTCCAGGGCTTCGGGCACCGGGTGTACAAGAACTTCGACCCCCGGGCGAAGATCATCAAGGAGATCGCAGACGACGTCTTCGAGGTCACCGGCAAGAACCCGCTGCTCGACATCGCCCTCAAGCTCGAAGAGGTGGCGCTGGCCGACGACTACTTCATCAGCCGCAAGCTCTACCCCAACGTCGACTTCTACTCGGGGCTGATCTACCAGGCCATGAACTTCCCCATCGAGATGTTCACGGTCCTCTTCGCCATCCCGCGCACCGCCGGTTGGCTGGCCCACTGGCGCGAGCTCGTGTTGCAGGACCAGAAGATCGCCCGACCCCGCCAGCTCTACACCGGCCTCGGGCCCCGCGACTACGTGGGCATCGACGCCCGCTGAACCCATCCCGCACCGGCCGGTGGCGAGCCGAACGGGCGGGTCGTCGATCGGGCCCGGGCGTCGATCAAGGGCCCGGTGTCGATCAGGGCTGGGCGTCGGTCTCGAGCCGGCGCACCGGCGGCCGGTGGTCGGGTTCGTGGGGCCGCAACAAGATGCGGGCGTCGGTGATGGCCGCCGTGCCCGGCACCACCAGCACCGGGTTGAGCCGGAGCAGGGCGATCTCGGGCACGGCATCGGCCAAGGCCGCCACCCGCACCAGCAGGTCCACCAACGCGGCGCGGGCGGCGGGACCCTGCTCGTCGATGGCCGACCCCAGGACCGACCGGTCGATCAGCCGCTCGGCGTCGGCGTCGGTGAGCGGCAGGATCTGCATGGCCCGCTCAGCGAAGCGCTCCACCGCGGCACCGCCCGGTCCCAGCGTCAACACGTCGCCCAGCACGGCGTGGCGGTAGATGCCCACCCGGCACTCGGCGCCTTCGGCGGCCATGGCCTGCACCACCGCCGGCCGCATGGCATCGCCCAGGAGCTCGGTCATGCGCGCGTAGGCGTGACGCACCTCGTCGTCGCCGTGCACGTCGAGCGACACGCCGCCGGCCTCGGTCTTGGCCAGGCGGTCGAGCCCCGACGCCTTGAGCGCGACGGGGTACCCCAGCTCGCGGGCCACCGCGACCGCCTGGTCGACGTCGTCGGCCAGGCGCTGGGGCACCAACTGCAGGAAGGCGCCGCCCAACAGCGCGTCGGCGTCGGCCGGATCCAGCCACCGGCGGCCGGAGCCCCCCGCCAACCGGTCGGCCACCAGGGACCGGGCCCCGGCCAGACCGGCTGGATCCAGCTCGATCACCTCACCCGCCGGTTGGGCGCGCCAGGCGGCGTAGTTCCAGACCCGACCGAGGGCTGCGGCCGCCTCCTCGGGGAACGGGAACCCGGGCACCCGCACCCCACCGGCGCGGAGGACGTCGGGCGGGTGCTCACCGAGGAGGCAGGCCACCGTGGTCACCGCATCGGCGTGGCCCGCCGCACCGGCGAGGGCCGCACCGACGTCGTGGTAGCGGGGTTGGAACGCCGGCGCGTAGATCACCAGCACGGCATCGACCTGGGCCCCGGCGTACAGCTCGCGCAGCGCGGCCGCGAACTCTCCGGGCTCGGCCTCGTTCGGCAGGTTGACCGGTGCGGCCGGCTCCAGGCCCGCGGCCCGCAGTGCGTCGACGGCCAGCCAGGCCGGACCCCACGAGTTGGTGAGCACCGCCACCCGCTTGCCGGCGGGCAACGGTTGTGACGCCAACACACCGGAGGTGAGGATCATCTGGGTGAGGTTGTCGACCCGGATCACACCGGTCTGTTCCAACAGGGCGGTGGCGGTGGCATCGGCGGGCCACACGTCGGGCTCGTCCCAGTGGTCGGCAGGCACGCCCCCGACCTTCACGGCCACCACCGGCTTGTGTTGCGACAGGGCCCGAGCGGTGCGGGCGAACTTCTTGGGGTTGCCGAACGACTCCAGGTACAGCATCACCACGTCGGTGGCCGGGTCGTCCTGCCAGTAGCGGAGCAGGTCGTTGCTGGACACGTCGGCCTTGTTGCCCACGGCCACGAACGTGGAGATACCCAGGCCCACCCGCCGGGCGGCGTCGACGATGGCCGCCCCGATCACCCCGGACTGGGCGGCCAGCCCCACCCGCCCGGGCGGCACCTCCACCGGCACGAAGGTGGCGTGCATGCGCACCGCCGGATCGGTGTTCACCACCCCGAGTGCGTTGGGTCCGAGGAGACGCATCCCGTGTCGGCGGGCGTAGGTGACCAGCTCCACCTGGGGGGCCTCGCCCGCCTCGTCGAGGTCGGCGAAGCCCGCCGACAGCACCACCAGCGCCTGCACCCGCTTGACCGCGCACTCCTCGACCACCCGCAGGACCTCGTGGGCGGGAACGCAGATCACGGCCAGGTCGACCTCGCCGGGGAGGTCGATCACCGAACGCCAGGCCCGCACGCTCGCCACGTACGACGCGTCACGGTTCACCGGGTACACGGGACCCTCGAAGCGGTGCCTGACGAGCTGGCGGAGCACCTGGTGGCCGATCGAGCCGGGGTCGCGCGACGCGCCCACCACCGCGATCGACGTGGGCCTGAGCACCCGTTCCACCGACCGGGCTTCGGCCGTGGCGGCCCGGGCCTCGATGGCGGCGAGGGCCTCCGGGGTGGGCTCGATGCCCATCTCCACCTCGATCACCCCGTCCTCGAAGCGGCTGTGGGCGGAGAAGCCGACCTGGGTGAAGACCCCGAGCATCTTGCGGTTCTGCGGGAGCACCGACGCCGTGAACCCCGAGATGC
>DAIMFV010000071.1:0-14765 GCA_036724365.1 Acidimicrobiales bacterium
GGCCGCCCGGGTCAGGTCGTAGGGGTCGTCGTCGCGGTTCGGGTCGTCACGGGGGCCGGCGCCGGCCCCGCGCTCCATCAGGCGGACGATGTCCTCGTCGGGCAGGTGATCGAGCACCGCGTCGGTGACGCAACCGGCCTGCTCGGCCGGCAGGCCCGACGCCTCGAACGCCGCCACCAGCTCCTCGCGGGACGGCACGTCGGTGGCACACCCCACCATCCCGAGCGCCCCCGAGAACAGAGCCGCGGCCGTCACCACGGTGGAGGTCAACCGGCCGCTCCTGGACATCCCGGCGATGGTACCGGCCCACCCGGTCGGCGGGCCCCTCCCCCGCACCCGGGTGGAACCGGGCCGCCCGCCTGCCAGGCTGGGTTCGTGGATGACGTGACCGAACCCGACACCGAGCCCCGTGCCGAGATCACCATCGAACCCGCCCGCACCGCGGCGGTGGGCAGCACCACGGTGCGCCGGGCGCTGCCCAGACGGGCCCGACGCACGGTGGGGGCCTGGTGCTTCGCCGACCACTTCGGGCCGGCGCAGGGCGGCCTCGGCGGCATCGGCCCCCATCCCCACATCGGGCTGCAGACCGTGACCTGGCTCCTCGACGGGCACCTGCTCCACCGAGACAGCCTCGGTAGCGAGCAGTCGATCCGGCCCGGCCAGCTCAACCTGATGACCGCCGGGCACGGCATCGCCCATGCCGAAGAGGCCGACCTCACGAGCACCGGCACCTCGCACGGCACGCAGTTGTGGGTGGCGTTGCCCGAGGCCACCCGCAACGGGCCGGCCGCGTTCGAACACCACGCCGAACTCCCCCACGTGGACCTGGGGGCCGCCACCGCCACGCTGCTCATCGGGGGTCTGGCCGGGTCCGCCGCCGGGGTGGTGTCGCCCGCCCGGGCCGACACCGACCACCTCGGTGCCCAACTCGACCTCCGCGGGCCGCTGGAGCTGGACCTCGATCCCCGCTACGAGCACGCCCTGTACCCGCTCGACGGCCCGGTCACGGTGGCCGGACGGCCGCTGGCCGTGGGCGAGGTGGCGTACCTGCCGCCGGGGCACCAGGCGCTCTCGGTGGGGCCGGCAGATCGCACCCCGGCCGCGTCGGGCGCCGGCCCGGTCCGGGTGATGCTGCTGGGCGGGGTGCCGTTCCCTGAGGAGGTGTTCATGTGGTGGAACTACGTGGCCCGCACCCGAGACGAGGTCGACGCCGCCAACCGGGCCTGGACCGAGGGCACCGACCGCTTCGGTGACCCGGGGTCGGTGCTGGAGCGGATCCCGGCCCCCACCCCTCCGTGGCAGCGCCCCGACCCGGCCTGAGCCAGCCAGAGGGCGCGGTGGCGGATCAGTGGCGGGTCAACGGAGCCGGCGGCGCAGCTCCACGTAGACCTCGGTGCCCAGCACCCGCTCCAGGACGGGGGCCAGCGAGTCGACCACGGGTTCGGTGCCCACGTACGCCAGGTCGCCCTCGGTGCAGCACCAGTGCATCGGGTCCCCGTCGTCGCCCCAGTCGGCGCGCGACCACGCCCGCAGGACGGCCCGTTCGCGGCCGTCGCCGGCGTCGGACCAGTCGACCTTGACGGGGAGCTGCCAGCACACCGACGGCTTCCAGTCCAGGGGCGACTCGCCGTCGTCCAGGGCGGCCAGGTGCAGGGCACAGCCCTCGCCTCCGGCGAACCCGGGCCGGTTGAGGAAGATGCACGCACCCTCGACCACCCGGGTGTTGGTCCGGGCCTCATCGGCGTACACGCCACCAGCCGCGGCCTCGGCGTGGAACTGGAACCGCGCCGGGTCGAGCGTGGCGGTCAGGCCGCCGACGGTGGCCGCCTCCTCCGCACCGTCGAGGTGGGCTCCCACCGAGCAGCACCCCTGGTTCAGCTCCGGCGCGGGATCGGCGAGGATCCCCAGGCAGCCGCGTCCCCAGATGCAGGTCCAGGTGGAGGTCACGAACGACCGGTCGACGTGCCACACGGTGTCGGCCGTCTCGATGATCTCGACGTTTGCGGGATCGGTGGCGGGAGCCTCGGTCACCCGGACGAGGCTAACGAGGCTAGGGGTCAGGCCCGGATGAGCACCGGCCGGGTGAGGTCGATGTACTCCTCCACCGGCAGCAGGCGGTCCCACTCGGCCAGCTGGCCGGCCACGGCGTCGGGGACGGAGGCCTGCTCGTTGCGGCGGGCCTCCTGCTCGTCGGAGAAGTAGGCGAGCGAGGCGTAGGCGCCGTCGTCGAAGTACGCCGTGGTGGTACCGAGGAGGTCGGGTCGCATCGAAGACAGCAGCGGCTCCATCTTGTCCTGCAGCCGCTCGGCCCGGACCCGGTCGGTGACGTGCCCCTCCATGACCTGCACGAAGCGGGCCTGCTGGGCGTCGCCATGGCGCATCTCGGTGATGTCATCGGTCTCGTGGAAGGTCACCGGGCCGGTGAAGCACTGCTCCACCTCGGCCCACCAGGCCGACTGCTCGGGACGGGCGCTGTTGGCCTCGGCGGCGGCGCGGTCGGTGAAGCGGGCCAACATGACCACCCGACCGTCGTCGGTCACGCCACCGGTGGAACCGAGGTACCCGATGGCACCGGGACGCACCTCGCGCTCCCACCGCTCGACGCGGTCCCGCACGGCCTGCGGGTCGTCGGTGTTGCCCTCGAAGATCTGCACGAACATGGCGAACCCCCTGTTGGTCCGGTCGACAGGTCCCCGGGATCCAACGTGCGCCCACTCGCGCCCACCGTCAACCCCCGCCCGATGGTGCGGTGGTGCCCGCCCCCTACCATCGACCACCGATGACCGAGCCCCGCGTTGGTGACCCCACCCTGGGCGACCGGATCGCGGAGGCGGCCGGCGTCGACGAGGCCGTCGACGCCTTCCTGGAGTGGGTGGACGAACGCGGACTGGACCTGTACCACCACCAGGAGGAGGCGCTGCTGGAGGTGGCCGCGGGCAACCACGTGATCGTGAACACACCCACCGGATCGGGCAAGAGCCTCATCGCGGCCGCGGCCCACGCGGTGGCGCTGGCCCGGGGCGAGCGCAGCTTCTACACCGCCCCCATCAAGGCGCTCGTCTCCGAGAAGTTCTTCGAGCTGTCCCGCACGTTCGGCGCCGACCGGGTGGGCATGCTCACCGGCGATGCCGCCGTGAACCACGAGGCCCCGATCATCTGTTGCACGGCCGAGGTGCTGGCCAACCTCGCCCTCCGGGAAGGGCGACGGGCCGCGGTGGGCCAGGTGGTCATGGACGAGTTCCACTTCATCGCCGAACCCGACCGGGGCTGGGCGTGGCAGGTGCCGCTCCTGGAGCTGGTCGACGCCCAGCACGTGCTGCTGTCGGCCACCCTCGGCGACGTGTCCCGGTTCGAGTTCGGCCTGTTCCGGCGCACCGGCCGGGCGGTGGCCGTGGTCCGGTCGGCCACCCGGCCGGTGCCGCTGCACCACGAGTTCCGCCTCGACCCGCTGCCGGAGGTGCTCGAGGAGCTCCTGGCCACCGACCAGGCCCCGATCTACCTCGTGCACTTCACCCAGGCCGGCGCGGCCGAGCAGGCCCAGTCCCTGATGAGCCTCCGGCTGTGCAGCCGGGAGGAGAAGGACGCCATCGCCGCCGAGATCGGCGGCTTCCGGTTCTCCGCCGGGTTCGGGCGGACGCTGAGCCGGTTCGTCCGCAACGGCATCGGTGTGCACCACGCCGGCATGCTCCCCCGCTACCGGCGCCTGGTGGAACGCCTGGCCCAGGCCGGGCTGCTCAAGGTGATCTGCGGCACCGACACGCTGGGGGTGGGCATCAACGTGCCCATCCGCACCGTGGTGCTGACCTCGCTGTCCAAGTACGACGGCAGCACCACGCGCCTCCTCAGCGCCCGCGAGTTCCACCAGATCAGCGGCCGGGCCGGACGAGCCGGGTTCGACACGTCGGGTCGGGTGGTGGTCATGGCACCGGACCACGTGATCGACAACGCCCGGTCGGCCGCCAAGGCCCTGGCCAAGGCGGGCGGCGACCCGACCAAGGTCCGACGCCAACCCAAGAAGAAGCCGCCGGACGGCACCGTGAGCTGGGGCGAGCCCACCTTCGTCCGCCTGGTGGGCGCCGAGCCCGAGCCGCTCGCCTCCACCCTGGCCGTCACCCACTCCCTGGTGCTGAACATGCTCGACCGGGCCGGCGACGGCCGGGCCGCCCTGCAGCACCTGCTCACCGACAACTACGACACCGAGGCCAACCAGGCCCGTCACCTGGTGCGCGCCGCCGAGATCGAGCGAGCCCTCCTCGACGGTGGCGTGGTGGAGGAGCTGGCCGAGCCCGACGAGCGGGGACGCACCGTGCGGGTCACCGTCGATCTGCAGGCCGACTTCGCCCTCAACCAACCGCTCGCCCCGTTCGCCCTCGCCGCCCTGGACCTGCTGGACCCCGAGAGCCCCACGTGGGCCCTCGACGTGGTCTCGGTGATCGAGTCGGTGCTCGAGGACCCGCGCCCGGTGCTCGCCTCCCAGACCTTCAAGGCCCGGGGCGAGGCCGTGGCGCGCATGAAGGCCGACGGCCTCGACTACGACCAGCGGATGGCCGAGCTGGAGACCGTCACCCACCCGCGGCCCCTCGCCGAACTGCTCGAGCCCATGTTCGACGTGTACCGCGGCAACCACCCCTGGGTGGCCGACTCCCCGCTACGCCCCAAGGCCGTGGTGCGCGACATGTGGGAACGGGCCATGGGGTTCGCCGACTACGTGCGCCACCACCAGATCGCCCGGGCCGAGGGCACGCTCCTGCGCTACCTCACCGACGCCTACCGCACCCTGGTGAAGACGGTGCCCGAAGACGTCAAGTCCGATGACCTGCTCGACCTCACCGAGTGGCTGGGCGAGCTGGTGCGCCAGGTCGACTCGAGCCTGCTCGACGAGTGGGCGTCGCTGGCGGCGCCCCCGGCCGACGACGGCACCGCCGGGGTCGGGCCCGGGATCGGGGCCGAGGTCGACCACACGCCCCCGCCCGTCACCGCCAACCGCCGTGCCTTCAGCGTCCTGGTGCGCAACGCCCTGTTCCAACGGGTGGAGCTGGCCGCCCGGCGGCAGTGGGACGCCCTCGGCGACCTCGACGGCGACGAGGGCTGGACGCCGCAACGCTGGTTCGACGCCCTGGTGCCGTACTTCGACGACCACCCGTCGATCGGGGTCGACGCCGACGCCCGCAACCCGGTGCACCTGGCGATCGACGAACGGCCCGGCGAGTGGTCGGTGCGCCAGACCCTGTGCGATCCCGAGGGCGACCACGACTGGGTCCTCACCGCCACGGTCGACCTGGCCCGGTCCGATGCCGAGGGCGAGGCCGTGGTGCGCATGACGGCGGTCCAGCGCCTGGATCCCTGACGCTGTGTGGTGAGACCAGGACTTACCGTGAGAATTCGTTGACGGAAAGTGATCACGCGCATACGTTGAGTGAACACACCGGCGGGCGGCGACGGCGCCGCACAGTCCATCGGGACCGGTGGTCTGGAGGGAACCATGCGCAAGGCACTCGCACTGCTGGCTTCAGTCGCCCTGAGCGGCATCATCGGCGTCAGCGCCGCCCAGGCCGACCGAGGCCCCCACCGGCCCCACGGTCGCCCCGAATGCCCCTCGGCCCACTCGCACGGACGCGGCCACGGACGCGGCCACGACCGCCACCGCTGCCCGACCACCACGACCTCCACCACGGCGGCCACCACGACCACCGAGGACACCTCGACGACCCAGGTGGGGTGACCATCGCCCGCTGACGCCCCACCCGGGGGCCGCCACGTCCCGGCCGGTGCTCCACCGGCCGGGACGTCTCGCGTCACCGGTGCACATCCGGTCCACCGGTGCCCGGTGACCCCACTACGCAGCGTGTCCAATGCGGTCAAGCGTTGACGGATAGTGGTCGGACTCGTACGGTGACCTCGACCCCCTGACCGCCAGGAAGGTCATCGAAGGAGGATGACGACATGCGAAAGACGCTTGCTGCTCTCGCATCGGCCGGCCTGCTCAGTGGGGTGGCCGCCGCCGCCGCCCTGAACGGCGCCCAGGCCGATCCGGCCCCCAAGGTCACCATCTGCCACGGCACGGGCAGTGCCACCAACCCCTACGTGATCATCACGGTGAGCGAGAACGCCCTGAAGAACGGGCACTTCCACAACGGCGTCGAGCCCGGCCACGGTCCCGGCCACAGCGAGAACCCCGACTACTACCTCGACGGGGACGACACCTGCGACGGCGACACGTCCACCACCAGCACCACCAACATCGGCTGAGTCGCGCCCTGCGGCGCCGTCACTGGCGGTAGCTCGCCAGGAAGTTGCCGATCCGCTCGATCGCCACCACCAGATCGCGGGCCCAGGGCAGGGTCACGATCCGCAGGTGGTCGGTGTCGGGCCAGTTGAACCCGGTGCCCTGCACCACCAGGATCTTCTCCTGGAGCAGCAGGTCGAGCACCAGTTGGGCGTCGTCGTGGATCTCGTGGACCTCGGGGTCCAGCCGGGGGAACACGTACAGGGCGCCCTTGGGCACCACGCAGGAGACCCCCGGGATGCTGCGGAACCCCTGCACCGCGGCATCGCGTTGCTCCAGCAACCGTCCGCCCGGCGCCACCAGGTCGTCGATGGTCTGGTGGCCGCCCAGGGCGGCCTGGATGGCGTGCTGGGCCGGCACGTTCGGGCACAGCCGGGACGAGGCCAGCAGGTCGATGCCCTCCAGGAACCCCTGCGCGTGGTGGCGGGGCCCGGTGATCGCCATCCACCCGGAGCGGTAGCCGGCCACGCGGTAGGTCTTCGACAGGCCGTTGTAGGTGATGCACAGCAGGTCGTGGGCCAGCGAGGCCAGCGGCGTGTGCACGGCGCCGTCGTAGAGGATGCGGTCGTAGATCTCGTCGGCCAGGAGGAGCAGGTCGTGCTGGCGGGCCAGGTCGACCACCCCCTGGAGCACCTCGGGGCTGTACACCGCACCGGTGGGGTTGTTGGGGTTGATCACCAGCACGGCCTTGGTGCGGTGGGTCACCTTGGCGGCCAGGTCGGCCAGGTCGGGGTTCCAGCCGTCCTGCTCGTCGCAGCGGTAGTGCACCGGGGTCCCGCCGGCCAGGCTGACCGCGGCGGTCCACAGCGGGTAGTCGGGCGCCGGCACCAACACCTCGTCGCCGTCGTCGAGCAGGGCCTGCATGGTGAGCATGATCAGCTCGGACACGCCGTTGCCCAGGTAGACGTCGTCGACGTCGAGGTCTGGGAACCCCGGCACCAGTTCGTACCGGCTCACCACCGCCCGCCGGGCCGAGACGATCCCCTTGGACTCCGAGTAGCCCGACGCCTCGGGCAGGGCGGCCAGCACGTCACGCAGGATCGCCTCGGGGGCCTCGAAGCCGTACACGGCCGGGTTGCCGATGTTCAGCTTGAGGATCTGGTGGCCCTCGGCCTCGAGCCGGGCCGCCTGCGCGTTGGCGGGGCCTCGGATCTCGTAGACGACGCCCTGGAGCTTGCTGGCCTGGGTGAGTTCACGCACCGGCCCATGTTGGCCCACGGCGGTCCAGGCCGTGGCACCCGTTGCCGGTCAGCGTCGCGTCAGGAGCGACCCTGGGCCATCTCGGCCAGGAACTCTTCCTTGGTGAGCTTGCGCTGGGTGGACGCGGTGTCGATCTTGGCGATGGAATCGCGCATGCGGGCCAACAGATCGGTGCCGCCGGACGGCGCCGACGCCCAGGTCTGATCGAGCGCATCGGAGAACTGCTCGGTGGTGAGATCCTCGGGGTGTTCCATGGCTTCGCCTCCATGCCAGCCACCACGGACCCGGGCGGGCCGCGAGAACGCAGAGGTTAGTGCAGCGCCCACGGGTGGTGGCGGATCTTCCGGTCAAGATCCGCCGGGCTCAGGCCGATGGCGGGCCACCCGGTTCCCGACCGCCCCCGGGCGGTCCGGCGAACGCCTGGACGATGGCCAGCCAGTGCTCGGCGTCGGGACCGACGGCGACCAGGTGCAGGTCGTCACGGTGACGGCGCCGGGTGGCCAGCAGGCAGAAGTCGAGGGCCGGCCCCTCGATGCGCTGGGCGGCCGCGGGATCGCCCCAGGTCCACTCGCTGCCGTGGGGCGAGGCCAGGGCCACGAACACCTCGGCGTCGGGCGCCGCCTCGCCGTGGACCGAGTAGGCGAACCCGCGGGCGCGGACCGCGAGGTGGGCCACGTGGCGGAGCCGTTCGGTGGGGGCTCGCTCCACCCCGTAGGCGTCGGCGACGTCCTGGCCGTGGGCCCACGTCTCCATCAGGCGGGCGGTGGCCATGGACGCCGCGCTCATCGGGGGGCCGAACCAGGGCAGCCGGGTGCCCGGCGGCACCGCCCGCAGGGCCTCCAACAGGCGGGCCCGACCCTGGCGCCAGGCGGTGAGCAGGGCGGCCGACCCCGACGGGCCGTCGAGCGCGGTGCGGGCGATGGTCTCGGCCTCCGAGTCCACGAAGCCCTCGGGATCCACCAGGGCCCGGTCCACGAGTGCGGCGAACCCGGCCTGGTCGGTGGCGGCGAGCGCGGCGGCATCGTCGGTCCAGGCCAGGTGAGCGATCTGGTGGGCGACGGTCCAGCCCTCGGCCGGTGTGGGCCGAGCCCAGTCGTCGAGCCGGGAGGCCACGAGCTCGTCGAGGCTCGCACTCTCCCGGTCGAGGTCGTCGAGCAATGCCGCGAGGTCCATGCCTGGCACTCTCCCACACCCGGTACGCTCGCCGGATGGCCACCGACACCGTCACCGTGGAACGCCTCATCCCCGCTCCGCCCGAGCGCATCTTCGCCCTGGTGGCCGACGCCAACCGCCATCAGGACATCGACGGGTCGGGCACGGTCCGGGCCGCCAAGGGCAACCCCGCGCCCCTCGAGCAGGGCTCCACGTTCGGCATGTCCATGAAGTGGGGCGTGCCCTACTCCATGGTGAACACGGTGATCGACCTCGAAGCCGACCGCCGCATCGCGTGGCAGACCCGCGGCCCCGGGCCGATCGGCAAGGTCCTGGGTGGGCGCATCTGGCGCTACGAGCTGGAGCCCACCGACGGTGGCACCCTGGTCAGGGAGACGTGGGACATCACCCAGGAGTCTCCGCTCAGCCGGGCCTCCACCCGACGCATGGCCGGCCTCACCCGCAAGAACATGGAGCAGACGCTCGCCCGCATCGAGGAGCTCGTCTCCGGCTGAGCCATGCCCGTACCGCCCGCACCCGACCCGAACTGGTTCGTCGATGCCCTCACCCAGACGAGCGACCTCGTCCTGGTGATCGACGCCAACGCGGACGTGGTCTGGGTGAACGACGCGGTCACCCAGACGCTGGGCCACGACCCGGCCGAGTCCATCGGCCGCTCGATCGCCGACTTCCTGCACCCCGACGACCTCACCCGGGCGATCGAGGTGGTGGCGCTCGACGCCGCCGGTGCGTTCGACGCCACGCCCATCACCCCGGCGCTGTACCGGGCCCGCCACGCCGACGGGTCGTGGCGGATGGTGGAGCTGAACGGCGCCTCGGCGGTGGCTGGCAGCGACCACGTGCTGGTGGTGGGGCGGACCGGCAGCGATCTCGTGCTGGCCGACGAACTGCTCGAGGCCATCACCGGCGGTGCCACCGTCGATGCCCAGGTGCAGCTCGTCCTGGAGATGGGACGTTGGCGCCACCCGCTCGAGGGCTACGCCATCTACTACCGAGACGTCGACGGCAGCCACCGGTCCGCCAGTTCGGAGGTTCCCGACGTCCTCCGGGAGCGCGGCCCCGCCGGAACCTCGCCGTGGCTGCTCGACGTGCCCGAGGAGCCGGTGCTCGTCGACCTCGACCCCGACCTGACCGACGCCGTCGAGGCCGCGGGGTTCACGGGCTGTCTCGCCGGCCACGTCCCCGATCCCCTCCACGACGACGGGGCCCGCATCCTCATCTGGACCGGGCCGTACGGGCCCACCAGCGCCGGCCACCGCTACGCGCTGTCCAACATGCGCCGGGCCCTGAGGCTGGTGCTGCAGCAGCGGGCCCAGGTGCACCTGCTCGAACAGGCCGCCCGGGTCGACGACCTCACCCGCCTGGCCAGCCGGGCCCGCTTCTTCGAGCTGGTCGGCGGCACGGGCCGGGCCGACGGTCACGAGGCCGCCCACGCGGGGCCGGCGGGGCTTTTCGTCGGCCTCGACGGCTTCCAAGGCGTGAACGCCAACCACGGGCGCGCCGCCGGCGGCCGGGTCCCGCGCGCCGCGGGGGCCCGGCTGCGCACCGTGGCACCCCCCGGATCCGAGTGGGCCCGCCTGGGTGGTGACGAGTTCGTGCTCCTGGTCGACCGGGTGGACTCCGCCGGCCACGCGGTGGAGATCGCCCGGCAGGTGGTGGCCGCCTTCCAGGAGCCCATCGAGATCAACGGTGTGCTCAACCGGGTCGGCGCGTCGGTCGGCGTGGCGGTGGGCGGCCCGGGCGAGGGGGCCGATGCGGTGCTCGAGGCTGCCGACCGCGCCCTGTTCGAGGCCAAGGCCTCGGGGCGGAGCCGGTGGCGGCTGGCCGGCGACGACCAGGGTTCCGATAGCCACGGACTATGAGGGACATAGCCACAAACGATCGACTCTGACGATCGCTTGTGGCATTGCTGATCTATAGTGCCTATCAGCTAGTCCCCTACTCCAAGCTGAGGTACTGAGTCATGACCCTGGTCAACACCGAGATCAAGCCCTTCTCCACCACCGCGTTCCACAAGGGCGCCTTCGTCGACGTGAGCGACGCCGACGTGCGGGGCAAGTGGGCGGTGTTCTTCTTCTACCCGGCCGACTTCACCTTCGTGTGCCCCACCGAGCTGGGCGACATGGCCGACCACTACGACGAGCTCCAGAAGCTGGGCGTCGAGGTCTACTCGGTGTCCACCGACACCCACTTCGTGCACAAGGCCTGGCACGAGGCCTCCGAGACCATCGGCAAGATCACCTACCCGATGCTCGGTGACGCCAACGGCGACATCACCCGCAACTTCGAGGTCATGCGCGACGGCGCCGGCCTGGCCGACCGAGGCACCTTCCTGGTGGACCCCGACGGCGTGATCCAGTTCGAAGAGGTCACCGCTGAGGGCATCGGCCGCAACGCCGCCGAGCTGCTCCGCAAGATCAAGGCCGCCCAGTACGTGCGGGCCCACCCGGGCGAGGTCTGCCCGGCCAAGTGGGAAGAGGGCGACGCCACCCTGGCCCCCTCGCTCGACCTCGTCGGCAAGATCTGACGCCCGCCGGCCCCGCCGGCCGGATCCGTCGGGCGTGGGGCGTTCCCGCCCCGCCCCACGCCCGACACCCTCCTGACCGCTCCCCGACACACCCGCGGACCTCGCCCGCCACCCTCGCCACGGAGTACCACCCCATGCTCGATGCCAACCTCGCCGCGCAACTGCAGACCCACCTCGAGAAGGTCACCCATCCCGTGGAGCTGGTCGCGTCGCTCGACGACGGCGCCAAGTCCACCGAGCTCTGGGGCCTGCTCGAGCAGATCGCCTCCCTCTCTCCCAGTCTCACGGCCCGACGCGACCCGGCCCCCCCACCCGGTACCCGGCTCCCCTCCTTCAGCATCGAGCGGGTGGGCACCGACGTGAGCGTGCGCTTCGCCGGCATCCCGCTCGGCCACGAGTTCACCTCCCTCGTGCTCGCCCTGCTCCAGGTGGGCGGCCACCCGTCCACCGCGGATCCCGGCGTGCTCGATCAGGTCCGCGACCTGCCGGGTGACTACGTGTTCGAGACCTTCTTCTCCCTCACGTGCCAGAACTGCCCCGACGTGGTCCAGGCCCTCAACCTCATGAGCGTCGTGAACCCCCGCATCCGTCACGAGGCCGTCGACGGCGCCCTGTTCCAGGCCGAGGTGGAGGCCCGAAAGGTGCTGGCCGTCCCGTCGGTCTTCTTGAACGGCGAGCCGTTCGACCAGGGCCGGATGAGCCTCGAGCAGATCGTGGCCAAGCTCGACACCGGCGCCGCCGGGCGCCAGGCCGCCGCCATCGCCGAGAAGGCGCCGTTCGACGTGCTGGTGGTCGGTGGTGGTCCCGCCGGCGCGGCCGCCTCGGTCTACGCCGCCCGCAAGGGCATCCGCACCGGCATCGCCGCCGAGCGCTTCGGCGGCCAGGTGCTCGACACCATGGCCATCGAGAACTTCATCTCGGTCCCCTACACCGAGGGTCCCAAGCTGGCCACCGCCCTCGAACAGCACGTCCACGAGTACGACGTCGACGTGATGAACCTGCAGCAGGCCACGCGCCTGATCCCCGCCGCCGAGGTGGGCGGACTCATCACCGTGGAGCTGGCCAACGGCGCCTCCCTGCGGTCCCGTTCGGTGGTGCTCTCCACCGGCGCCCGCTGGCGGTCCATGAACGTGCCCGGCGAGACCGAGTACCGGAACAAGGGCGTCACCTACTGCCCCCACTGCGACGGTCCCCTCTTCAAGGGCAAGCGCGTGGCGGTGATCGGCGGCGGCAACTCCGGCGTGGAGGCCGCCATAGACCTCGCCGGCGTGGTCGCCCACGTGACCCTGATCGAGTTCGACGACCGGCTGCGCGCCGACGAGGTGCTCCAACGCAAGCTCCGGAGCCTGCCCAACGTCGACATCATCGTGAGCGCCCTGTCCACCGAGGTGCTCGGCGACGGCGAGCAGGTGACCGGCCTCACCTACACCGACCGCACCACCGACCAGAGCCACACCATCGACCTCGAAGGCATCTTCGTGCAGATCGGCCTGCTCCCGAACACCGAGTGGTTGCAGGGCGCCGTGGAGCTGTCTCCCCGCGGCGAGATCGTGATCGACGACCGCGGCCACACCTCGGTGCCAGGGGTGCTGGCGGCCGGCGACTGCACCACCGTGCCCTACAAGCAGATCGTCATCGCCATGGGCGCCGGAGCCACCGCGGCGCTCAGCGCCTTCGACCACCTGATCCGCACATCGGCGCCGGCCGACACCGTCGCCGACACCACCGACGACACCGCCGACCCGGCCCTGGCCACGGTCTGAGCGGCCGAGGATCCAGGGTCGGAGCGTCCCGGTGAACCTGCGGGACCTCGCCTACCTGGTGGCGGTGGCCGACCACCGCCACTTCGGACGGGCCGCCGAAGCCTGCTTCGTGAGCCAGCCCACGCTGTCCACCCAGATCAAGAAGCTGGAGACCGAGCTGGGCGTGCCCCTCGTGGAACGCAACCCACGCCACATCCTGCTCACCCCGGCCGGTGACCAGGTGGTGGCGCGAGCCCGGGCCATGCTCCAGCAGGCCGACGACATCCGCGGCATCGCCCAGCTGGCCAAGGACCCCGAGTCCGGCAGCATCAGGCTCGGCCTGTTCCCCACGCTGGCGCCCTACCTGCTCCCCCACGTGGTCCCCGCGATCCACGCCCGGTTCCCCCACCTCGAACTGCTGCTCGTGGAGGAGAAGACCGAGGTGGTGATGGCCCGACTGCGGTCCGGTGAGCTCGACGCCGGCGTCCTGGCGCTGCCGGTGGGCCACGAGGGCCTGCACATGCAGCCGCTCTTCACCGAGGAGTTCGTCCTCGCCGTGCCCGCCGACCACCCGCTGGCCGATGCAGGAGGGCCGGTCGACCTGTCGGTGCTCACCACCGAGGACCTGCTGCTCCTCGAAGAGGGGCACTGCCTGCGCGACCAGGCGCTGGAGGTCTGCCGGCTCAGCGGGAGCCGCGAACGCCGGGGCTTCCGCGCCACCAGCCTGGAGACGCTGCGGCAGATGGTCGCCGCCGGTGTGGGCGTGACCCTGCTCCCGGAGCTGGCCGTGCAGCCGCCGGTGCCCCCGTCGGACGACATCGTCCTGCTGCGCTTCGCGCCGCCGGCCCCGAGCCGCCAGATCGCCCTGGTGTGGCGCGAGACGAGCACCTACGAGGCGCTGCTCCCCGAGCTGGCGACCATGTTGTCGGCCCTGCCCGCCGGCCTGCTGGGCACCCGCTGACACCCGCTGACCCACCCACCCGCCCGGTCGGGTGGCGGGTCGGGTGACCGGTGGGGTGACGGGCGGGACGACCGGTGGGACGACGGGTGGTGGCGCTCAGCCCATGCCGAGGCCGGTGGTGATGCCGGGGCCGGTGAGCTCGGTGATCGGATCGGTGACGTCGTCGAGCTCCAGGCGGAGCGCCCTGGACATCACCGCGTGCTGGTCGTAGAGCGTGGTGATGTAGGTGAGCTCGAGGATCTCCACCGCTCCGAGGTGGGCCGACAGGTCGGCGAAGGTGCGGTCCGACGCCCGGCCCCCCTGCAGCACCAGGGCGTCGACCCAGGCCAGCACGGCGCGCTCGCCGGCGTCGAACGCGTCGCTCGACGCCCACCCGGGGATGGCCTCGATCTGGGCCTCGGGCACCCCGTTGTCCCGGGCGGCCTTGCAGTGCTGGGAGAACACGAACCGGCTCCCCCGGGCCCAGCCCACCCGCATCTGGGCCAGCTCCCTCAGCTGGGGCGACAGCGCCCGATCCGGGTTGCGGTAGAAGGCGAAGCCGCCGACGCAGTGCTGCAGCATCTCGGGGACCTGGGCCACCACGGTCCACCAGTTGCCGGGCGTCCCGTTGGGCAGCCCGGGCTCGGCGACGGGGTCTCGGTCACCGAAGATGTAGTCGTACATCCGGGTGACGATGCCCTCGGAGGCCTCGGACCGGGGCACCTGCCGCAGGCGGGGCACCTCAGCGCTCCGTACGGGTGGTGCCGGAGGTGCGGGGAGCGCGCCGGGTGCCGGCGGCGCGGGTGGGAACAGAGGTCGACCGTGGTGTCATGGCGCCAGCCAACCACGGATCCCGCACCGTCGCCGGAGGTCGGTCTCCGGGCCCGAGCGGGGAGC
>DAIMFV010000072.1:0-6940 GCA_036724365.1 Acidimicrobiales bacterium
CCCGCCCCACCGCCGGCCTTGGGGCCGCTCCCGTGCGGGGCCCGCCACATCGGCCCGTCGCCCGACGACCAGGCCAAGATGCTGGCCGCCCTGGGCCACCGGTCGCTCGACGAGCTGGTCGACGCCGCGGTGCCCGGCTCCATCCGCCTCACCGAACCGCTGGCGCTCCCGGCGGACGGCACCGAGACCGAGGTGCTGGCCGAGCTGCGGGCCCTGGCCGCCCGGAACCGGGTGCTGACCTCGATGATCGGGTTGGGCTACCACGGCACCACGACGCCGGGCGTGATCCTGCGGAACGTGGTCGAGTCGCCCGCCTGGTACACCGCCTACACGCCGTATCAGCCGGAGATCTCCCAGGGGCGCCTGGAGGCCCTGCTGAACTTCCAGACGATGGTGGCCGACCTCACCGGGATGGCCCTGGCCAACGCGTCGCTCCTCGACGAGGCCACGGCGGCGGCCGAGGCCATGACCCTCGCCCGACGGGCGGCCAAGGGCGTGCCCGACGACGCCGTGTTCCTGGTGGACGCCGACTGCCACCCACAGACGATCGAGGTGGTCCGCACCCGGGCCGAGCCCATCGGGTTGGAGGTGGTGGTCGCCGACCTGAGCACCGGCTACCCGACCGATCGGCCGGCGTTCGGGGTCCTGCTGCCCTATCCCGGGTCTTCCGGACGCGTGGTCGACTGGTCGCCGGTCATCGAGGCCGCCCACGCTGCCGGCGCGCTCGTCACCGTCGACGCCGACCTGCTCGCCCTCTGCCTGCTCCGCTCCCCCGGTGACCTCGGGGCCGACGTGGTGGTGGGCGTGGCCCAGCGCTTCGGCGTGCCCCTCGGCTTCGGTGGCCCCCACGCCGGCTTCATGGCCGTGCGGGAGGGCCTCCAGCGCTCCATGCCCGGGCGCCTGGTCGGGGTGTCGGTCGACGCCGACGGCAACCGGGCCTACCGCCTGGCGCTCCAGACCCGTGAGCAGCACATCCGGCGGGAGAAGGCCACCTCCAACATCTGCACGGCGCAGGTGCTGCTGGCCGTGGTGGCGTCGATGTACGCCGTGTACCACGGTCCCGAAGGCCTGGCCGCCATCGCCGGCCGTACGCACCGCTACGCCGCCCTGCTCGCCCGATCCCTGCGAGACGGCGGGGTGGCCGTGGCCCACACCGACCTGTTCGACACCGTCACCGCCGTGGTGGAAGGCCGGGCCGACGAGGTGGTCGCCGCCGCCTTGGCGCTCGGCGTGAACCTCCGTCGCGTCGACGTCGACACCGTGGGCATCGCCTGCGACGAGACCACCACCCGCGCCCACCTCGACGCAGTGGTCGCCGCCTTCGGCCTCTCCCCCGCTGCCTGGGACGACCTCGACGTCGCCACGGCCGACGCCATCCCGCAGGAGCTGCTCCGCACCGGCCCGTTCCTCACCCATCCCGTGTTCCACCAGCACCGGTCCGAGACGGCCCTGCTGCGGTACCTCCGCCGTCTGGCCGACCGCGACCTGGCGCTCGACCGCTCCATGATCCCGCTGGGCTCGTGCACCATGAAGCTCAACGCCACCACCGAGATGGAACCGATCACCTGGCCCGAGTTCGGCCAGATCCACCCCTTCGCCCCTCTCGACCAGGTCGCGGGGTACCTCGACCTGATCGGCGATCTCGAGCGGTGGCTGGTTGAGATCACCGGCTACGCAGCCGTGAGCCTGCAGCCCAACGCCGGATCCCAGGGGGAACTGGCCGGGCTCCTCGCCATCCGCGGCTACCACCAGGCCACCGGCCACCCCGACCGCGACATCTGCCTCATCCCCTCGTCGGCGCACGGCACCAACGCCGCCAGCGCGGTCATGGCCGGGATGAAGGTGGTGGTGGTGGCGTGCGACGACGCCGGCAACGTCGACGTCGACGACCTGCGGGCCCGCATCGCCGAGCACGCCGACCGGCTCGCGGCGCTCATGATCACCTACCCGTCCACCCACGGCGTCTTCGAGGAGACGGTCGGTGAGATCTGCGCCGCGGTCCACGACGCCGGTGGTCAGGTGTACCTCGATGGCGCCAACCTCAACGCCATGGTGGGCCTGGCCCGCCCGGGCCGGTTCGGGGCCGACGTGTCGCACCTGAACCTCCACAAGACCTTCTGCATCCCCCACGGCGGCGGCGGCCCCGGTGTCGGCCCGGTGGCCGTGGGCGCTCACCTGGCGCCCCACCTGCCCAACCACCCGCTGGTGGCCCAAGCCGGCCCGGCCACCGGACCCGGCCCGATCTCGGCGGCGCCCTGGGGGTCGGCGGGCATCCTGCCGATCCCGTGGGCCTACATCCGCCTCATGGGCGCCGAGGGGCTGACCAGGGCCACCCAGGTGGCGATCCTGAACGCCAACTACATCGCCCACCGCCTCCAGCCCCACTTCCCGGTGCTCTACACCGGACGGGGCGGACTGGTGGCCCACGAGTGCATCGTCGACCTCCGTCCGCTGGCCAAGGAGACGGGGGTCTCGGTGGACGACGTGGCCAAGCGTCTCATCGACTTCGGCTTCCACGCCCCCACCATGTCGTTCCCGGTGGCGGGCACGCTGATGATCGAGCCCACCGAGTCCGAGGACCTGGGCGAGATCGAGCGGTTCTGCGACGCCATGATCGCCATCCGCGCCGAGATCGACGAGGTGGGATCGGGCCGGTGGCCCGCCGACGACAACCCCCTGGCCAACGCCCCCCACACCGTCGACTGCCTCACCGGCGACTGGACCCACCCTTACAGCCGGGAGCAGGCGGCGTTCCCCGGATGGGGCGAGCGCGGCGACCGCTACTGGCCGCCGGTCCGCCGGATCGACGGGGGCTACGGCGACCGCAACCTGGTGTGCTCGTGCCCGCCCGTGGAGGACCTGGCGCACTGAGCCATCGATCTGGCCATCGAGCTGGCCGTCGATCGGGCCATCGTTCCGGCCGTTGAACCCGCACGGCGTCCGGGGCCCGGCCCCGGGCGCCGTCGGGAGTGGTCAGCCGCCGGCGGCCACGAAGGGGGTCTTCACCACGGTGGCGGCCACGTGGTCGCCCCGGATGTCGACCACCACCGCGTCACCGATGGCCACCTCGGGCGGCAGGAAGGCCAGGGCGATCCCGTGGCCGAGGACCGGCGAGAAGTTGCCGCTGGTGATCACGCCCGCCGGCTTGCCGTCCACCAACACGGTCTGGTCGGCCCGTGGCGGACGACGTCCCTCGACGCTGAGGCCCCGTAACACGCGAGCCACACCGCGGTCGCGCTCGTCGACCAGGGCCTGGCGACCGCGGAAGCCCTCGGGCTTGTCCCACGCGACCACCCAGCCCAGGCCGGCCTGGAGCGGGGTGATGCCCGGCCCGAGCTCGTGGCCGTGCAGCGGCAGGCCCGCCTCCAGCCGCAGCGTGTCTCGGGCCCCGAGCCCGGCCGGTTGAAAGCCGGCGCCCATCAGGGAGTCCCACGACGCCGGGGCGTGAGCG
Organism: Acidimicrobiales bacterium; assembly: GCA_036724365.1. Taxonomy (GTDB): domain Bacteria; phylum Actinomycetota; class Acidimicrobiia; order Acidimicrobiales; family Iamiaceae; genus Aquihabitans. Next base: position 3,452 of record DAIMFV010000072.1, read on the forward strand.
GCAGGGATGGCGATCTCCACGCCGTCCTCGCCCGTGTAGCCGGTGCCGGCCACGGTGCATCGCACCCCGTTCCAGTCGAGGACCTCGACCCGGAAGCGGCCCACCTCGGCGGCCTCCGGGAACACGCTCGCGAGCAGCCGGCGGGCATCGGGGCCCTGCAGGGCGATCACGGCCCGGCCGGTGGTGACGTCGACGGCGTGGGGGCCGAGGGCATCGACCACCCGCTCGGTGTTGGAGGCGTTGGGCATCACGTCGAACACCTCGTCGGCCACCCACCACACGATGATGTCGTCGAGCACCGACCCGTCGGCCTCGTCGAGCAGGTGGGTGTACTGGGCCCGACCGGGCCCGATCCGGGTGAGGTCGTTGCTGAGCGCGGCCTGGAGCCGACCGAGCGCGTCTGATCCGCTGACCCGCACGGTGCCGAGGTGGCTCACGTCGAAGGCGACCGCACCCTGCCGGCAGGCCAGGTGCTCGGCGACGGTTCCCGACGGGTAGTTGAGCGGCATGTCCCACCCGCCGAACGGCACCATCTTGGCCTCGAGGGCTCGGTGGTTGGTGTCGAGGGGCGAGAGCCGGAGCGTCACGTCCCCGATGGTAGGCGGTGGCGGGCACCGGCCCAGACGGGCCCCCTCCGGGCGATCAGGCCACCGAGCCCGCCGCCCCGCCCCGGTAGGGCAGGGTGCCCAGACCGAGGAGCCCGAGCGGTTCCGCGGCTGGCTCGGGCCGTGCCAGGTGCGGGAGCTGTTCGGGCGGCTCGAGCCCGAAGCGCACCAGGAGCCTGAGGTAGTCGCGCTGGTACACGAGCGCCACGTCGATGCCCGGCTGCAGCTCGCGGAGGCGACGCAGCTTGCGGTGCTTGCGGGTGATCAACCGCTGGTCCATGGTGGTCACCTCGAGGTATCGGCCGTGGTCGGGCAGCCAGAAGTCGGGGCTGAAGGCCGCAGTGGGGTGCCCGTCGGGTCCACGGTCGAACACGAAGGTGTGGGGCTCGTACTCCCACCGCACGGCGTAGAAGTCGAGGAGTCGGGCGAGCTGGCGCTCTGCGTTGTGGGCGAAGCGGGTGTGCTCGTACGGGAGCCCGACGGTCTCCAGGGTTCAGCCCCCCGCCGCGGCCTTCCCGGGGCCGGTGCGGGGCGTCCGGTCGTCGGCGGCGAGGCCGACCTCGTCGACGGTGGCGGCGACGGTGGCGGCGACGGTGGCGGCGTCGGCCGGGAACAGGTGGACGATGGCATCGTCGACCTCTCGCTGGACCGAACCGAGCGACAGCACGCTCGTCATCACCGTCTGGCCCTGCTTCAGCACGTCGATCAGCTCGTCGTCGTCACGCACCAGGATGGCCGAGCCGCCGCTGATGATCAGCTGGGCCGAGGCGACGTCTTCGCCCAGTTGGTCACGCAGGTAGGTGAAGGCCTGACGCACCGACTCGAGCTTGATGCCGTTGTCGAGCAGGGTCTTGATGACCTTGAGCTCCAGCAGGTCGCGATAGCCGTAGCGGCGCCGGGTGCCACTGCCACTGGCGTCTGCCACCGACGGCCGAACCAGGTCGGTGCGCGCCCAGTAGTCGAGCTGCCGGTAGCTGATGCCGACGATCTCCGCCGCCTTCTTCCCGCTGTAGTGCTCGGCCACGCGTCGCTCCTCGAGAGGTGGAGCCGGGGATGGCCCGGCCGGTGACCACACGGCTGAAACTACGCCGGTGTGGTCTCCCAACGATACGGACCGGTGGGCCTGGGGTCAACAACCGGTCGACGACCGGGTTCGGACCGCTGGTCAGCGGGTCAGAGGGCGAAGTCCTCGGGGTCCACGGAGTTGATGAACTCCTTGAACTGCTCGACCACTTCCTCCTGCTCCGGACCCTCCTCGGCGGCTTCCTCGACGTAGGCCGCCTCGTCGAGGACGGATTCGGCCGCATAGATCGGTGAGCCGGTGCGGGCCGCCAGGGCGATGGCGTCGGAGGGTCGGGACGAGATGGTGTGGACGCCGTCTCGGGCGTTGAGCTCCAGCTCGGCGTAGAAGACGCCCTCGCGCAGATCGGTGACCGTGATGCGCTCCAGGCTCACGCCGAGGTCGTCGAGCACGGTGCGGAGGAGGTCGTGGGTCATGGGGCGCGGCGTGACCACCTCTTCGAGCGCGAAGGCGATGGCCGTGGCCTCGGGTGCGCCGATGAAGATGGGCAGGAGCCGCTGGGTGCCGCCCACCTCACGGAGGAGCGCGATCGGCGAGCTGCTCGGCATCTCCACCCGGACGCCCACGATCTCCATCTCGATCACGGGCTCAGCCTACCGTCGCCCTTCGGCGCCGCGCCGGGCGCCATCGGGGCTCCCGGGGCGAAGGCCCAGAGGTCGGGCAGGTTGCGGTGGCGGCCCTGGTGATCGAGTCCGTAGCCCACCACGAACCGGTCGGCCACGGTGAGCACGCGGTAGTCGGGGGTGGCCGGGAGCAGGCCGGTGGCACCCCGGTCGACGAGGGTGGCGACCCGGATCGAGCGGGGGCCGGCCGACTCCAGGTGGCGGCGCACGAAGTCGGCGGTGAGGCCGGTGTCGAAGGTGCCGGTCACCAGCACCACGTCGGCACCGGCCACTCCCCCCTCGACGTCTCGCACCACGCGGGTGCGGCGGGTGGTGCCGTCGAACGGCGCGATCGCCAGGAACTCGATGTGCACCGGCACCCGCAGGAGCCGGGACAGGTCGGCGACCAGCACGCTCGCGCCCTTGAGCACCGCCACCAGGGTGACCCCGTCGGGGTGGTCGGACTCGATGGCCTCGGCCATGCGGCCGACCCCCTCGGCCAGTTGCTGGCGGCTCGCCACCAACTCGAAGGCGTCACCGGGCGGTCCGTCGGTGACGGCCCCGGCCATGTCAGGCGCGGTCGAGGTGCTTGCGGAGGTTCGCCCGCAGCAGAGCGGCGCGCAGGTCGTGGCCGTGGTCGGACAGTTCCTCCACCAGGTGCACGGCCTGGCGGCGGGCCTCGGGGTTGCGCTGCTTGAGGAGCGGCATGGCCACCTGTTCGAGGAAGCCGGCCTCTCGCTCGGCCGCCACCTTGTACATGCGCAGGTGGCGGGCCTCGATGCCGTGGTCCAGGAAGGAGGCGGCCTTGCGGGCGATCACCAGGGCGTCGGCGTCGAAGTAGGTGTCGTCGCCCATGGCCCGACCGATGATCAGCCCGTAGCGGACGAGGTCTCGCAACGAGTCGGCACTGATCGCGGCCGCGGCCTGCAGCTCCGCGGCGGTGAGGCTGACCTCGGCCGGTCCGTCTTCGAGCGAGATCGATGGCGCGCTCCGGGCGGGCGCGTCGGTGCTGCGGGCATCGGCGCTGCGGCCGCGGGCCAGGTCGGCCATCCAGATGGGCTGGGGCCCCGACTCGTCGGTGGGCAGCTCTCCGGCCGGCATCGACGCCCGGACGGTGGGTTCGGCCCGGGCCGGTTGCGACGCTGACGCGGCGGGGCGGTCGGAAGGTCCGGGGTCGAAGGTGAGCGGCCCGTCGGGAACC
>DAIMFV010000072.1:6950-14567 GCA_036724365.1 Acidimicrobiales bacterium
TCCTCCCCGTCGGCAACTGCCTCGTCGGCCACATCGACCCGAAGCACACGAAGGACTCGCTCATCCTTGCGATGCAGCGCTCCGCCGCTGTTCGCCAGAGCGTCGGCTACACCATCGAGACCTGGTTCGGCCGGGGCGGGTGGGGCCGCTGACGCGGCGGGGGGGTGGGAGGGGCGGGGGTGGAGGGTGGGGGGCCGGGGGGGAACCGCCGGTGATCCGTTGCCCGCGGGAGCCGGGGCCCGTAGATCGGGCGTCTCGGCGAGGCGGTCCTTGATGACCTTGAGGGGGAGGAAGTGCTCGCGCTGCTGGGTGAGGATCCAGCGGAGCCGCTCGATGTCGGGCCCGTAGAACTTGCGGTAGCCCGAGGGGGTGCGCTCCGGGTCGATCAGTCCCTGGCTCTCCAGGAACCGGATCTTGGAGATCGTGACGTCGGGGAACTCGCCCTGCAGGAGCGTGAGGACCTCGCCGATCGAGAGGTGCTGGTCGACCACTTAGTTCCCGCTCCCTGCGATGAAGACCAGCTTGAAGCGGCCGATCTGGAGCTCGTCGCCGTTGGCGAGCGGCCGGTCGCCGTCGACGAGCTGCTGGTTGAGGTAGGTGCCGTTGAGGGACCCTACGTCTCGCACCACGTACCCGGCGGTGGTGCGCTCGAGCTCGGCGTGTCGCCGTGACACGGTGACGTCGTCGAGGAAGATGTCGGAGTCGGGGTGGCGCCCGGCCGTGGTGATCACGTGCTCCAGCGCGAACTCGGAGCCGGCGTTGGGCCCGCGGGTGGCCACGAGCACGCCCCCCAGCCCCACCTCGGCGCGGTCGAGCTCGACCTCATCGGCACCGGGCAGACCGTCGATGGCGAACGTGATGGTCTGCGGCTCGTCCGTGTCGCGCGGCAGCGCCTGCCCGCAGGACGAGCAGAAGTTGGCGTCCGACTGGTTCCGGTGACCGCAGTTGGTGCAGAAGATGTGGACCACTCCCCCCGACGGATCAGTCCTCGATGAGCTGGCGGTAGGCCCCGGCATCGAGGAGGCCGTCGACCGCCGCGGCGTCCGCCACCTCGATGGCACAGATCCAGCCGTCTCCGTACGGGTCGGCGTTGAGTCGCTCCGGGGCGGCGTCGAGCTCGTCGTTCACGGCGACGATGGTTCCCGCCACCGGTGCGTAGATGTCCGACACCGACTTGGTGGACTCGACCTCGCTGATGCCCTGCCCGGCCGCCACGACCGCACCGACCTCGGGCACCTGGACGTAGACCACGTCTCCCAGTGCATCCTGGGCGTAGTCGGTGATGCCGATGCGCACGGTGGTGCCCTCGGTCCGGACCCACTCGTGGTCGGAGGAGTACCGGAGATCGTCGGGGATGTTCATGGGATGCGAGGCTATCCCAACCGGGCCGGGCCCGAGCCCAGCTCAGCGGAGCGTCTGGCGGATGCGCCGGACGTACTCCTGGACGAGCGTCTGGGCGGTGGCGGCATCGACGCCCTCGGACCAGATGTGGGTGACCGGCTCCTCGGGATCGGGGAGCGCCAGGACCCAGCCGTCGTCGTGGAGCACCTTGACCCCGTCGATCAGTTCGAGCCGGCGGTCCTTGCTGAGCTCCACCAGGGTGCGCATCACCAGGCCCTTCTGCTCCCAGGGGGTGACCACGGTCTGGTGGGCCATGTAGGTGCGGGGCAGGTCGTGACGCACGGCGGACAGTGTGGTGTGCTCCTTGGCCAGGAGCTCGAGCATCTTGACCAGGGCGGCGGCGGCATCGAACGCGGGGAGGAAGCCGGGAAGGATGAAGCCGCCGTCTCCGCTGGCGGCGAAGCCGACCCCCGGCTCGCTCGTCGCCGCCATGAGCGCGGCGGTGGAGGTCTTGGTCCGCTGGATCGACACGCCATGGGGCGCCACGAGCGTCTCCGTGACCGAGCTGACGTTGACGGGGAGGGCGATGCGGTCGCCCAGCAGGTGACCGGCCACCAGCTTCACGAAGGCCAGGCGGGCCTCCTCGGCGGTCAGGACCTGGCCGGTGTCGTCGACCAGGGTGAGGTGTTCGCCGTCGGCGTCGATGACGGCACCGAGGCTGGCGCCCGACGCCGTGACCAGTCGGGCCACGTTGGCCTCCCGCTCGGCCCGGTCTATGGCGATGCGCTGGCTGGTGGACGCGTAGGGGTTGACCCCGAGCACCTCGGCCCCCAGCTTGGCGAGCACCGAGGGCATCACGAAGGCGGTGGCGCCGTAGCCGTAGTCGATGACCAGCTTGAAGCCGGCGGACTGCACGGCCCTGAGGTCGACGGTGGCGCCCAGGGCCTCGGTGTAGTGCTCGAGCGCCCGGGAGGGGAAGGTGATGTCGCCGATCTCGCTGGCGAGCACGCGACGGAAGTCCTCGCGGTTGAGGAGTCGCTCGATCTTTCGCTGGGCGTCCTCGGTGATGTCGATGCCCTGGTCGTCGAAGAACCGGATGACCACCGCCTGCGGATCGGTGTCGACCAGGCGGATGGTGACCCCGGCGGCGTTGCCGGGTTGACGGGCCAGGTACCGGGTGACGGGGACGCTGGCCATCTCCAGGTCGACCACGTTGGCACCGCTGGCGTTGAGGCCGGCGATGAAGGCCCGCTTGAGCATGCGGGCCGCCCGCGACGAGTCGCGCGAGGTGGCGACCGTGGTGTCCTTGCGGAGGGTGGTGGCGAAGGCCATGGCCACCCGCGCCGCCAGCTCGGGGCTGATGTCGACGTTGGCCAGGCCGGACACGCCGACACGCCCGAACAGGCTGCGCGACCCCTTGGACTCCCACACGATCGAGGAGTTGACGGTGGCACCGGCCTCGACGGTCTTGAACGGGTACACCTTGACGCCCTGGCCGACGTGGGCGTTCTCTCCCACGAAGCACTCGTCGCCCAACACCGAGCCGTCGTCGCAGCGGGCCTTGCGGCGCAGGTCCGACGATCGCCCGATGACCGCCCCGCGGAGGCGAACGCCCTCGGCCAGGTAGGTGTTGTCGTGCACCACGCTGCGCTCGAGGTCGGCGTCGGCCTGGACCCGGACGTTGCGGCCCAGCACGGTGTAGTCGCCGAGCCGGGCGCCGGCCTCGATGCGACAGTTCTCGCCGACGATGGCGAAGCCGTCGATCTTGGCGTCGGGGTGGATGTCGGCGCCCTCGCCCAGCCAGATGCCCTGACCCACCGCGAACCCGGGCACGTCGACCTGGACCCGCCCGTCCATGACGTCCTTGTGGGCGGACACGTAGGCCTCCAGGGTGCCGACGTCCTCCCAGTAGCCCGTGGACACCGCGCCGAAGAGGGGCTTGCCGTCGGCCAGCAGCTTCGGGAACACGTCGCTGGAGAAGTCGACGCTGCGCTCGGGGGCGATGTAGTCGAAGATCTCGGGTTCCAGCACGAAGATCCCGGTGTTGATGGTGTCGCTGAACACCTCGCCCCAGGTGGGCTTCTCCAGGAACCGCTCGATGGACCCGTCCTCGCGGGTGATGACGATGCCGAACTCGAGCGGGTTGTCCACCGCCACCAGGCCGATGGTGGCCAGCGCGTCGTTGGCTTCGTGGGTGGCGATGATGTGGCCCAGGTCGATGTCGGTGAGGACGTCGCCCGAGATCACGAGGAACCGCTCGGTGAGCTCGTCCATCGCGTTGCGCACCGAGCCGGCGGTGCCGAGCGGCTGGTCCTCGGTGGCGTAGACCATCCGCACGCCGAACTCCGAGCCGTCGCCGAAGTAGGTGCGGATCTGGTTGGCCAGGTAGGCCACGGTCACCACGATCTCGTCGACGCCGTGGCGCAGGAGCAGGTGGACGATGTGCTCCATCATCGGCCGGTTCGCCAACGGGAGCATCGGCTTGGGGCAGTTGGAGGGGAGCGGTCGGAGCCGGGTGCCCTCGCCTCCGGCCATGATGACGGCCTTCATGGCCGCCAACCTACCGGGCCGGGGTGGCGGCGGCCGCAGCCCGCCGGTCGGCCCGACCATCCCGCAGGGCCCGGATCGCCAGCGGCAGGGACAGGGCCCAGGCGATGTAGCTCAGGATCAGGCCCGGAATGCCGGCCACCCAGGCGAGCACCTGGGCAGTCTCGTGCCAGCTGAGGGTGGACTCGCCGGCGAGGAACAACGGGAACGCCACCATCAGGCCGAAGGTGCCCGCCTTGCCGAACCAGGTCACGTCTATCCGCCGGGCCCCGAGGACCGCGAGCACCACCGTGGTGGCGCCGACCACGCCCTCGCGGACCAGGACCGCCACGGCGAACCAGGTGGGTACGGAGCCGTCGACGAGGATGCCGCCGACCCCCACGAAGAACAGCAGCCGGTCGGCGACCGGGTCGAGGATCTTGCCCAGCTCGGACACCTGGTTCCAGCGGCGGGCGATGTAGCCGTCGACCCAGTCGGTGGCGCCGAGCGCGGCGAGGAGCCACGCCGCCGCGGCCCGATCCTCCTGGGCGAAGAGGAGCCACAGGAACAACGGCAGGCAGCTCAGCCGGACGAGGGAGATGACGTTGGGCAGGGTGAGCAGGCGGTCTGCCCCTGGCTCCCGTCCGGCGTCGACCCCACCGGGGAGCACCTCTTCGTGAGGCGCTCGGCCGTGAACGGCGGACCCGGCTGGTGCGGGGACACCAGGATCGCTCGGGGTCATGGGCCGGAGCCTACCGAGCGACCCTTCGTAGGATCAGCACCATGACCACCCTCTTCACCCGCATCATCGACGGCGAGCTCCCGGGGCGCTTCGTCCACACCGACGAGCGGTGCGTGGCGTTCCTCACGATCGCGCCCCTGCAGCCGGGCCACACCCTGGTGGTGCCCCGTGACGAGGTGGATCACTGGATCGATCTGGATCCCGACGTGACCGCGCACCTCATGCGCGTGGCCCAGCGCATCGGACTCGCCCAGCAGCGGGCCTTCTCCCCCGCCCGGGTCGGCCTGATCATCGCCGGCATGGAGGTGCCCCACACCCACCTCCACGTGGTGCCGATCCGCACCGAGGCCGACCTGGACTTCGCTCACGCCGACCACGCGGCCGCCCCCGAGGCGCTCGACGCGGCGGCCGAGGCGCTCCGCGCCGCGCTCGCCGACCTCGGCTGAACCGCCCAGCCGAACCACCCAGCTGGCCCGCCGAATCGGACCCGCACGCTCGGACCCACACGCCGACCCCCAGGCCCGGTCCGGACCCCGGAGCTCCGGGTCCGGCTTCAGCCCCGATGGAGCAGGATCACCCCGAGCCGTCGTTCCACCTCGGCGAAGCCGGCCCGGTCGAGGCGTCGGAGCACCGAGCGCACGTCGTCGGCCCGCCACACCGGCTCGTCGGTGAGCGGGTCGAGGCCGGCCGTGTCGAGGAGCACCCAGTCGACCCGGCGGACCACGCTGTCGAGCCGGGCCGGGGTGAGGTCGACCGGGGTCGGTGGCAGCTCCACCAGCGTGGCCCGTTCGGCCACCAGCGCGCTGGCGGTGGGGGACGCCGCCAGCGGTGCGCCGGCGGGCACCAGACCCCCCAGTTCTTCGGCCACCTGGGCCTGGCGGCCCCGTCCACCCCAGTCCCACGGGCGGTGGTAGGGCGCGGACGGCGACTCCACGAGGAAGAACAGCACGGTGCCGCACAGCAGCGCCCCGAGGACGCGGCGGTCCACGTTCACCCGGACCACGCTGCGTTGGCCGATCCGCTCCAGGGCGAACACGAGCGCCACGAAGGTGAAGGCGAGCGACGGTCCGATGTGGGCGGCGATCGGCGCCAGATCGAGCACCCCGGTTCCTGCGGCCTCGGCCACCACCCGGTCGGCGATCATCGCCAGGGCCAGGCCCGGCAACGCCGGGGCGAAGCGCCGGAAGCTCACGAGCGGCAGGAACAGGAGGGGGGCCAGGACCACCACGACGAACTGGACGCTCGGCTCGGTGAAGAGGCCGCCGAGCTCGGTGAGCGGGTCGGCGGCGATCCGCGGCAGGACGGCCAAGGGCCCGACGGAGCGGGCCACGAACTCCCCCGCCGGCGTGAGCTGCTCGGTCGGGGCCTCGGCGTCGGTGACGAGCTGGGCCGCCACCGACCAGGCCACACCGGTCACGACGGTGGCGAGTCCGTGACGCCGGTGCTGCTGGGCCGCCACCAACAGACCCATGGCGGCCACGGTGATCCCGATGTCGCCGCGACACGCCAGCGCCGCCACGACCACGATCCAGTAGCGGACCCACGCCCCGCGGGTGGCCTGGAGCCAGGCCAGGAGCAGGAGGGGAAGGGCGATCAGTTCCGGGTGGAACGGCGTCAGCCCGGCCTGGTGCACCGTGGGAGCCAGCGCGTAGGCCGCCACGATCGCGCTGGTGGCCCCCACCCGGAGTGCGGCCCGCTCCCGGGCGAGTCGCCACAGCGGGACCACGGCGGCGGCGATGGCCAGCGACTGGACGACGGTGAACACCACGGTCGCAGGCACCACCCGGGTGGCCTGCAGCACCAACTCGCCCACGAGCGATGCCGAGGCCCGGGCCGGGTCGACCCCGCCCACCGGATCGACCACGTGGTGGCCCGCCCGGTCCCAAGCGGCCTGGAGCCACGGGGCCAGACCGCCGCCTGCGGTGCCCGACCGCACGGCGGCCCCCGCCAGGGCCAGGTGGAGCCCGAACACCACGGCGGCCGCGGCCCACGGGATGACGCGGTCGGCCGCCTCCCCGTCGAGCCGGGCGTGCAGGCGCAGCCAGAACCGGTCCCACCGGCGCCGGACCGCTGTTCCCGCCGGCTGGATCGTCACCCGCGTCGGGACGGTTCGGGCGGGTCGTCCATCCCATCCGGTCCACCGGTCCCGGAGACGGCGGCGGGCTCGACCGGGTCGACGAGGTGGGGCCCCTTGCTGCGCACGTTGCCGACCGCCGGGTCCACCGGGTGCATCACCAGGAGCTGTGGTGGCGCCGGCACGAGTAGGCTCCCGAGGGAGGGGAGGTCGTGGTTGTCGGGAGCGAGCCACTCCGCCCACGCCGACGGCGGCAGGATGACGGGCATCCGGTCGTGCACCGGGGCCATGGTGGCGTTGGCTTCGGTGGTGATGATGGTGGTGGAACGGAGACGCTGGTCGCCGGAGCGATCGGGGCCCCGCCACTCCTCCCACAGCCCGGCGAAGGCGAGCGGCTCACCGTCGCTGCGGTGGATGAAGTACGGCTGCTTGCGCTTCTGGCCGGGGACGGCCTTCCACTCGTAGAACCCGTCGGCGGGCACGATGCAGCGACGCTTGCGGAACGCGTGCTTGTACGCGTTCTTGTCGGCGAGGGTCTCCGCCCGGGCGTTGATCATCTTGTTGCCGGCCGCCGGGCTCTTGGCCCAGATGGGCACCAGACCCCAGTGGTGCGGCGCGACCCGCCGAGCGCCGCCGTCCTCGGTGACCACGTAGACGTCGTTGGTGGGGGCCACGTTCCACGACGGTTCCAGCGCCGAGTCGGCCGGTGGCGGCTCGGCGTCGAAGTACTTGGCGATCTCGTCGGGGGTCGACGACGAGACGAACCGTCCGCACACGCGGTCGACCTCAGCCCGACAGGGCCGTGCCGGCTGCGGGCGGGGTGGCCGCCGACCGGGCGGGGCGGACGCGCGAGCGCACGGCCCACGCACCCGTCAGGGCACCGGCGGTGACCCGGCCGCCCGCCTGCCTGACGCTGTCGCCCAAGCCGATCTGG
>DAIMFV010000073.1:0-4752 GCA_036724365.1 Acidimicrobiales bacterium
AGTGTTGGGTGGGCTTGGTCTTCTGCTCGCCGGAGGGACCGATGAACGGCACGAGGGTGACGTGGAGGTAGCAGACGTTGTCCCGGCCGATGTCGAGGCGGAACTGGCGGATGGCCTCGAGGAACGGGAGGATCTCGATGTCGCCCACGGTGCCGCCGACCTCGGTGATGACCACGTCGACGTCGTCGGTGGCGAGGCGGCTGATGCGGCCCTTGATCTCGTTGGTGATGTGGGGGATGACCTGGGCCGTCTTGCCCAGGTAGTCCCCGCGACGCTCGGCGGCGAGCACGGCCGAGTAGATGGAGCCGGTGGTGGCGTTGGAGTCGCGGGTGAGGGGCTCGTCGATGAAGCGCTCGTAGTGACCGAGGTCGAGGTCGGTCTCGCCGCCGTCGTCGGTGACGAAGACCTCGCCGTGCTCGAACGGGTTCATCGTTCCCGGGTCCACGTTGATGTAGGGGTCGAGCTTCTGCATGGTGACCTTGAGGCCACGCGCCTTCAGCAACCGCCCCAGTGAGGAGGCCGTCAGACCCTTCCCCAGCGAACTCGCCACGCCACCCGTCACAAAGATGTGTTTCGTCACGGGATCACAGCGTACCGCTGCGGATGGGGGTCCGGGGATCCTTGGCGCGGATCGTTGCCCGGCAAGGGCTCAGGGGCGGCGCCCGAGGCGATCGATGGCGCGAAGCGGGGGCGTGGAGGCGATCACCCGGCTGTAGGAGACCTTCTCACTCAGCCCGTTCAGCACCACCACGGCCACCAGCACCGCGTTGCGCACCGACGGCGACGCGGTGAGGACCACACCGATGCCCAGCACTGCGCCGACCACGTTGGCGCCGGCGTCGCCCAGCATCACCCGCTCGCCCAGGTCGGCGGGTGCGAGCGCCAGGGCCGCACCCACCACCAACGCCACCCCGACCAGTGAGGGGTCGGCCGCCGTGACGGCCACGAGGACCACGAAGGCCAGGGCGGTGACCTTGAGACATCGGCCCGGCGCCCGGTCCATGAGGTTGCCGAGGTTGGCCGCGAGGGCCACGAGGGCGCCGTCGGCGAGGATCCGGCCCACCGAGCCGGGCTGGATGGCCGCCATCACCGCCAGGGCGAGGGCCCCGCCACCGAACAGCTTCACGCCGCCCGAGGTGAGACGGCCGTGGGCCAGGGCCCCCAGGTGACCGCGGAAGCCGCCGCTCTCGCCGGCCCCGAGGAGGTCGTCGATGAACCCGAGGAGCCCGAAGCCCACGGTGGCCAGCACCACGAGGCGCCGACCGACGGCACCGCCCAGGGGATCGAAGCCGGCGGCCTCCACGACCCCCAGGGCGGCTTCGGCCCCCAGCACGGCCAGCACCACCACCAGCCCGGCCGCGGTGGCGATGGGCGCGCCCCGGTGGTTCGTGCGCTGCAGCACCGGGTCGGCGAGGGTGGGCAGCAGCAACCGGAGGGTGACCCCACCGACCACGAGGCCGAGCACCAGGCCCAGAGCGACCTTCACGGTCTGAGGGCGTCGGCCACCGGCAGCGCCGGCAGCAGGACGGGGTCACCCCGGTCGGCGTCGGCCAGGACCAGGTAGACGAACGGCGGGAGGTGGGCCAGGAACAGGGCGATCACGATCGGCCCCGAGTCGTTGGACGCGAAGCCCAGCACCGTGGCCGCCACCACCGCCCAGAACGCGATGCGGGTGGGACTGCCGGGGGGCAGCAGCGACCGGTGGCGCCGCTGCCAGAGGAGCGGCACGGCGAGGAAGGCCAGGGCCACGGGCACCATGCGGCTCCACTGCGAGCTCTGGGCCAGGCGGGCGTTGGCCTCCTGCTTGCGGGTGAAGGTGTCGAGGAAGGCGGAGGGGCCGTCGTCCATGACCTGGTCGGCGAAGCGGCCGAGGTGGCTGCGCTGGTCCTCGGGCCGGGCCAGGTCGAGGGCGGCGACCGCCGTGACCAGGGCCATCATCGCCAGGCCGGCAAGGAGCAGGCTGCGGAGCCGCACCCGCCGACCAGAGAGGGCCAACAGCGTGAGCCCGAACACGGGTACGAGGGTGACGAGTGAGCCGACGTCGGCGCCCAGCATCGGCAGTCCGGCCGATACCACGACCAGCACGAAGAGGCACCCGACCTTCCAGACGGCCTCGGTCCGGCGCGGGCTGTGGTGCACCATGATCCCGGCGAGCAGCAGCGTGTAGGCGCCGAGCACGGCGAAGGTGGTGTTGGGGATGCCGTAGAAGCGGCCGGCGTTGTGGAGCGAGTAGCCCAGCCAGCTCGACAGGTGCAGCCGGCTGCCCGTCCAGCTGTCGACCACGATCACGGCCACCGTGAGCCCCGCAATCCAGCCCAGCGGCGACAGCGCCGACCGCGTGCTGCGACCGGCGGCGAGGCCGATGGCGACCGCGAGCACCGCTGCTGCCACCGCCTGGGCCCAGGTGGCGGTGGTGTTGAGCACCTCGACGAGTCGGACCAGGAACGTGGACACCGGGAAGGCCAGGAGGGCCAGCACCGCACCTCGGATCCACGGCGCCCAGGCCCGGGGCCGGCGGCGGCTCGCCACCAGCAGCGCCAGCGCCAGGTAGAGCACGGTGAACACCTGGATGTAGCGGCTGGACAACGGCCCGTAGGTCTCCTCGCGCACCATGGTGTCGGTGTCGAGCGTCCGGAGCTGATCGATGTCGGCCGGGCCGGGCTCGTAGCGCACGGCGCTACCCGGTAGCCCCACGGGTACGTCGGCCCCGAGGGCGTCGAGGATCGTGGGGGCCAGGTCGGTGAGGGTGGACACGCCGGACTGGCGGGTGGACGGTGAGGTGATGCGGCCCTGCGGGCCGCCCGGTCCCCAAGCCACGAGCGGGGTGGGCCGGAACGGGTACCCGCTCGGGACGACCGAGACCACCAGCACGAGGGTGTCGTCGTCGACCGCCTCGACGATCCGCCCGAGCATCTCGTCGGAGCGGGCGAGCGATCGCTCCCACATGGTGTCGGCGGCGTCAGGCACGGCGGACCGACCGAACCGGGCGGCTCGGCTGAGGTCACCGGGATCCACCACCACCACCTCGGCCCGGTCGAGCTCCTCGATGGCGGCACCGACCACCGCGTCGGCGTTGGCCCGCACGCCGAACGGTCCGTCGGTCGAGGACTCGAGCATCTCCTCGGGGGTGAGGTGCCCCGCCGGCACGCCCATGTCCGAGGTCATCACCACCAGCGCCGCGGGGCGACTGACGTAGCCGGCGCTGGTGTAGGTGGCGGGCTGGTCGCCGTTGCCCACCGCGGCTCCCTCGAGGCCGGCGGCGACCAGGGCGTCGCCCAGCGCTCCGGGGACGCTGGCCGCCTGGGGGTCGTCGATGCGCCGGAGCAGGGCGGGACCGCCCATCACCACGTACTCCCCCGCCGGCTCCGCTCCCGTGAGCGACGCCACGTACTGGCGGGCGGTGATGCCGCCGACGTCGTCGCCCATGGGGAGCACGGTCTCCACCAGCCCACCGCCGGCGAGGCGGGCGCCCGCCCCCATCGACAGGTAGCCCTCGCCGTCGGCCGGGGTGCGGGTGACGGTGCGAGCCGACAGGGCACCCAACGAGCCTTCGTCGATGAGCCGCTGCAGGTTGGGGGTGATCCCGCGATCCAGGTCGTCGAAGGACAGAGGTTGCATGCCGAACACCAGGACCCGACGGGGTCGGGCGCCGAGGGGGGAGGTCTCGGGGACCTGAGCGGCTCCCAGCAGCGGCGCGACCAGGCAGAGGACCAGGGTCACGGCCACCACCAGGCCGACGCGCAGGCGGGGCGTGGTGACCCTGGGCCACAGCGACCGCAGGATGTCTCGCCCCTGGCGCCCGCGGTGGGCGAACCCCGCGAGCGACCGACCGGTGTGGCGGTGATCCATCGGCACGTCGACCTCGAGCACCCGGCCCCCGGCGCGCGCCACGTCGATGGTCATGGCCACCTCGAGACCGAAGCGCTCGGCCGACCTGAGGTCTCGCACCAGGTCGGCACGCACGGCCCGTTGACCGCTGAGCGGGGCCCGGACCTCGAGGCCGCAGCCCCGCCTGATGCCTCGGGCCGAGGCATCGCGCACCAGTCCGAAGCCGCCCTTGCCCTCGGCCGAGGGGAGCACCCCGATGACGAGGTCGGCTTCGTCGCGGAGCACCGGGCCCAGCAGCACGTCGGCGGACGCGGCGGTGCGGGCCAGATCGGCGTCGATCAGCAGGTACACGTCGGCGTCGGGCGTGGCGGCGATGCCGGCAGCCACCGCTCCCCCCTTGCCGACGTTGGTGGGGAGGCGGAGCACGTCGGCCCCGGCGGCTCGGGCGGCGTCGGCGGTGTGATCCGCGGAGCCGTCGTCGATGACCAGCACCCGGTGCACGGCGGGCAGCGCCCGGAGTGCCGCCACGGTGGCGGCCACCGAGTCGGCCCGGTCCTTGGCCGGCACGAGGGCCACCACGGTCCCGCTGTACGGGGCGCGCGTGGGCCCGCCGGAGGCGGACCCGACCAGCGCCCCGATGGCCGTCCCGGAGCCGACGGCATCGTCGGCCCGCTGCTCGGGGAGCACGACGGTGGGCTCGTGGAGTTCGTGGGCCATGGGTGGCCCAACGCTACCGGTCGATCCCTCCCGGCCCCGGACACCGGCGTTGGCCGCCTGGGCGAGCAGGAGGATGTACGGCCCGAGGAAGACCGACGCCAGGGCCAGCACCACCACGCCGGAGTCGTTGAGGATCCATCCCACGAAGCCCATGGCCAGCGTGGCGGTGACACCGGTGCGCTCCGGGCTCCCGAGCGGCAGCACCCG
>DAIMFV010000073.1:4762-14427 GCA_036724365.1 Acidimicrobiales bacterium
GGGGGCGGCGCCCCGGGCGCGCCCGGGCCCCCGGGCCGCGCCCCCCCGGCCCCGCGCCCCCCCCGCGCCCCCCGCCACGAAGCCCACCCCGGCGATGAGGGGGACGGCCCAGGCCAGGGGCGACCGGCTGAGCACCTTCATGTTGGTGGACCACTTGCGCGCCAAGGTGTCCTGCACCACCGTGCCGTCGCCGGACGACAGGAAGAACCGTCCGATGTGGGTGCGTTGGCCCGGGTCGCGCAGCGACTCGATGATCACGGCGGCGCCGAGGACCAGAGCGGCGGCGAGCACCGCCAGGCCGATCGTGTGCC
The DNA here is from genome assembly GCA_036724365.1 of Acidimicrobiales bacterium. Classification (GTDB taxonomy): domain Bacteria; phylum Actinomycetota; class Acidimicrobiia; order Acidimicrobiales; family Iamiaceae; genus Aquihabitans. Next base: position 5,074 of record DAIMFV010000073.1, read on the forward strand.
ACCGGACCCGCCGTCCCGACAACGACCAGAACATCAGGCACAGGACCGGGACCAGGGTGAGGATGCCCCCCACGTCGGCCCCCATCCACGGTGCCCCGTCGGCCAGCACCACCACCGAGGCCACCGCCCCGCCGCCCCAGAGCGCGAGCGACCGATCGGTGGACCGGGCCACCAGGGCGGTGCAGATGACAACGGTGGCCCCGCCGAGGAGCGCGAAGGAGGCATTGCCGATGCCGGTGAACCGCGGGGCGGTGGTGGGTGCGTACCCGAAGAAGCTCCCGTACTGGAGGTGGGCGCCGGTGGCGAGGTCGGCCACCAGGGTCGTGGCGGTGAGGGCGCACAGGGCGAGCACCGGGTCCAGCGTGTGGCGGCGCAACCGGCTCACGCCATAGGCCACGGCCCCCGCCACCAACCAGCACAACAGGAACGTGCCGGCCCCGTAGGCGTACAACGACGGGGCAATGCGCATGAGGAAGGTGGCGAGCGGCCAGGCCGCACAGGTCAGCACCGTGAGGAGGAGGACCCGGTCGAACCAGCGGGGCCGGGCTGGATCGACGAGGAGCACCACCACGGCCAGCACGTACACGACGGTCTGGACCACGATGAAGCCGACGGCCATCGCCCGGTCGATGGGCGCCCGCCGTTCGAGCAGCGAGTCGAGGGCCAGCGCTCCGCTCCAACTCGCCTCGCCGGGGCGGTAGGCCAGTGGATGGCCGATCATGGCGGAGGGGATGTCGACCCCGAGCGCATCGAGGACGGTGGGCGCCAGGTCGGTGAGGGTGACGAGGTCGGGGCGGTGGGTCGACGAGGAGTGCAGGTAGCCCCGCGGGGTTCCGGCCCCGGTGACCACCATCGGGGTGAGGGCCCACCGCTCCCCCGGCGGTGTCATGCCCACCACCACCAACAACGTGTCGGGGTCGAGCGTCCGCTCCACCCGGGCCAGCACCGCGTCGGTGGTCGTGAGGGCGTCGAGACGGGCCTGCTCACCGACCACCGGGTCGCCCCCGGCCGCCGCCGCCACGGCCCGGAGGGTCTCGCCGGGGTCGACCACGACCACCTCGGCGGTCTGCAGGGCCCGGTCCACCGCCGCCGCATAGGCCCCCGGGTCGGCGGTCACACCCGCCGGTCGGCCGGGATCGGCCCGCAACAGATCAGGAGCGACCGACCCGACGTCGATGAGCCCCTCGGGGTCGGCCGCAGCCACGCCGGCCGGGGCCGGCACGGCTCCGTCGGGTCCCGGTACCGGGCCGCCGGCGTTGGTGACCACCGCCACGTGGCGTCCGCCCGCTCGCAGCGCGGTGGCGAGGGAGCCAGGCTGCGCACCCGGGTCGTTGCCGGCATCGGCGAGGGCCACGACCCGGGCCATCTCGCGGAGCACGATCCGATCGGGACCGTCGGCCGGCTGTCCGAGCTCGGCGGCGGTGACGGTGCGAGCCGTGGGCGTGACGGGCCGCGAGGTGGGCGGCACCGGCTCGTCGCCGGTGGGGTCGGGGTCGCTGGTCTGCTCTGGTGGCGCCGTGGTCGTGGTGACGCCGCCCTCGGGCACCACCTCCGGCAGCTCGCCGACCGCCACGCGGTTGCCGGCCCCCAGCGTGGCGTAGGCGTCGAGCGCGACGGGACGGTCGCCCCGGGACCGGACGTTGGTGGCGGCGATGGCGCCTTCTCCCGCGAGACGGCTCAGCGTGGGCATGACGGCCGGGTCGACGTCGTCGATGCCCAGGTGGGGCACGGCGAACAGCACCACGTCGGCCACCGGGCCCGGAGCCGGCTCGGACTCCACCTGCGACTCCTGCGAGAAGGCGAACGAGACCACGGCGAAGAGCAGCACCGACAGCACCAGACCGACCCGCGTGGCGAGGGGGCGGCTCACCGCAATCGACCCTTCAGGCGCCTGGCCATCGCCAGGAGCGGCTCGACGTCGTCGGTTCCGGCGATGAGCAGCACCAGGGCTCCCGCGGTGAGCCCGGCCGCAGACCCGGCGCCGAGGGACGTGGCGGACGCGGCGACGGTGTCCCAGCCCACGAACCCGACGACCAGCCAGGCCGCCGTCCCGCACGCGAGGGCGGCGAGCGTCGACCGGCCCAGCGAGGCGACCACCGCCACCTCGCGGCCGGCCAGGGCCACCACCCGGCGGTGGAGGGCCACGACGCCCGCCGTGCCCGTCACCGCGGTGATGAGCCCGAACGCAACGAGCAGACCTCGGCCCTCGACCGCTGTGGTGACGGCGACCATGGCGGCCACCGCAGCCAGGGTGACCCAGAAGTTGATGGTGGTCGGACGTCGGGCATCGCCGAGCGCGTAGCTGGCCCGGGTGAGCAGGAACGTGGCCGAGTAGGCCGCCAGGCCCGTGAGGTAGGCGGCCAGCGTCGACCCCACCAGCGCGACACCGTCGGCATCGAACTCGCCGAGCTGCACGAGTGAGAGGGCCGGGGCCGCCACGGCGGCGAGCAGGGCCGACGCGGGCAGCACCAGCGCGGCCATGGTGCGCAGGCCACGACCCAGCGTGGTGGCGAAGCCGTCGAGGTCGGCGCCCGCCGCACCGGTGGCGGCCAGCCGTGGGTACAACGAGGTGAAGATCGGATGGGCCAGGAGCGCGTGGGGCAGCAGGAAGAACGTGAACGCCGTCTGGTAGGCGATGACCCCGCCTTCGATCCGACCCGCCAGTACGACGGTGACGATGACCAGCACCTGGTTGAGGCCCACGTGTCCGGCCGCCCAGGCCCCTCGACGCATCAGGGCGGTCAGCTCCTCGGAGGGCACGGCCCACCCCGGCCGCAGGGGGTAGCCCGCCCGGGCGGCGGCCAGCAGGGGGACGAGGGCCATCACCACGGTCGCGAGCAGCGTGCCGCCCCCCAGCAGGACCTTCTGGCCGTCAGTGAGGGCCAGGCCGCGGTCGGGGTCGTGGCCGGCGGCGAAGGCGACCATCGTGAGGGTCACGATCAAGCTGCTGCCGGCCGGCGCGATCGAGGTGGCCACGAAGCGGCGGTCGGCCTGGAGCAGGGCGCTGGCCACCGCGCCCACCCCGTAGAACATCAGCTGCGGCAGCACGAACCACAGCAGGAACACGCCGAGGTCGATCTGGGCCTGGCGCCCCGGCCCCTCGACGCCCGCGGTGAGCACGGTCATCAGCGGCTCGGCGAGGAGCAGGCCCACCGCGGCCACCGCACCGAGGGCCACCACCGCCCGGGTGGCGACCGCCCCTGCCAGGTGGCCCATCTGCCCGCCGTCGGCGTGTTGGAGGTGCGTCACGAACGTGGGGACGAGCACGGCGAAGAGCATCCCGCCGGCGAGCAGCTCGAACAGGAGGTTCGACACCTGGTTGGTGCGCTGGAACGTGTCGCCGAGGGCGGCGATGCCCAGCGCCGCCGCGGTGGCGATCACCCGGACGAACCCCAGGATCCGCGAGACCAGGTTCCAGAAGGTGATGGTGGCAGCCGCGGACCCCACACCCCGATCGGGTCGGGCGCGGGTGGAGGTCACGTGCCGGTGGGGATCGGTGCGGCGGCGCCGCGCCCCTCGCCGTAGTGGCCGCGGGCGCCCCGTCCGATCTCCTCGAGGCCGAGCACCGTGGAGACCAGCCCGTTGAACCACTCGAGGTTGTCGACGGTGCTGACGAGCCGGCTCAGCTCGGCATCGTCGCGGACGCCGGCCACCACCGCGTCACGGTCGTCGTCACCCGATGCCGCCGACGCGAGCACCACCGGAACCGGACCCTCTGCCGCCATGCGGCGGAGGGTGGGCAGCAGGAAGGTGGTGTCGGGCACGGCGGCTCCGACGCCCGAGACGAACACGAAGCGGTAGCCGGTTGCGCTCAGCAGCGGGCCGGACGTGGGCGCCTCGGCCGGGGCCTCGAACGAGAGGAGTCCGGCCTCGAGCATGAGCGTGACGATCTCGGGCTGGTCCGGAGGCTCGACCTCTGGTTGGGTGGTCGGCGGCACCGGCCCGCCGACCGGCCCGGGAAGGGTGGTGGCCGTGTCCCCGGGGGTGGTCTGGGTCGGTGCGGTCTGGGTCGGTGCGGTCTGGCCCGGTGCGGTCTGGCCCGGTGCGGTGGTGGGCGGCGCCGTGGTGCCACCCGGGATGTCGGAGCCCGCGTCGACGGCGGTGCCCGCGGCGGCCAACGCGGCACCGAACTGGTCGATCAGCTCAGCGAGGACCTCGGCGCGGGGGGGGTCGTCGAGAGCGAGCTGCCCCCCGAGGTTGGCCACCCGGGCGTCGTCGAGGTCGATGCGGCCGGTGACGGTGAGCGTGCCCCGGAACTCGGCGCCGGCGGTGTTGAGCACCTGGACCAGGTTGCGCCGGGAGGTCTCATCGGCCCCCTCGGCCGCCACGAGCAGCACCGGGACGTCGGAGAGGTTGTCGGCGAACAAGGTGTTGGTGCCGCTGCCGATCAGGGCCTGGTTCCGGGCCTGGGCGTCGCCGACCTCCCCGCGGAGCCGGTCGTTCTCGGCGCGCGTCTCCCGGATGCGCTCCTCGGCGTTGGTGATGCTCTGGTCGAGCTGGTCGACGGTGTACTTGTCGAGGTAGGTGCCCCCGAGCAGGACCCCGATGGCGAGGGCGAGGAACACCGCGGTGAGGCTGACGATGTGGTAGCGGAGGTTGATCATCGGTGCGCTCTCGGAGTCAGCGGAAGGACAGGGTGAGGCCCCGCAGGACCAGTCGGACGGGGTCGCTCACCAGGGTGATGACCACCATGGCGAGCAGGGCGGCGAGCACGAGGAACAGCAGGTCGCGCTTGCGCACCCGACTGTCGTAGAGGCGGTTCACGCCCTTGGCGTCGACCAGGATCGGGCCGACCTTCATGCGGACGAGGAAGGTGGAGGCCATGCCGGCCCGCCCCTTGTCGAGGAAGTCGACCATGGAGTTGTGGGTGCCGACCGCCACGATCAGCTCGGCCCCCCGCTCGAAGGCGATGAGCATGGCGATGTCCTCGGAGGTGCCGGTGGACGCGAACACCACGTGCTCGACGCCCATCTCGTCGAGTCGCTCCGACCCCGGGGCCCGACCGTCGGCGTAGCCGTGGACCACGATGGCGGCCCCGCAGCGCAGGGCCTTCTCGGATACCGAGTCCATGTCTCCGATGATGACGTCGGGCACCTTGCCCATGGCCAGCAGCGCATCGGCCCCGCCGTCGACGCCGATGAGCAGCGGCTTCTGCTCCCGGATGTAGCCGCTGCGCTCCAGGAGCTGGAGGTCCTTCTTGTAGTCGACACCGCGCACCACCATGAGCACCTGACGGCCCCGGAAGTCGACGGGGATGTCGGGTATCTCCGGGTTGTCCACGAGGAGGTGGCCCTCGTGACGCAGGTACTCGAGCGTGTTGGACGCGAAGCGCTCGAGCTCGTCTCCCATGGACTGACGGGAGGTCTCGAGGATGGCGGCCATGGTGTCCATGTCCTGGGCGCAACCCTCGGCCACCACCGCCCCGGCCACCAGCACCTGGTGGCCCCGGATGGTGATGGTGGTGCCGTCGACGATCTGGTCCATCACCTCGGAGCCGACCTGGTCGACCATCGGGACACCTGCGGCGGGCAGCAGGAGCGGCCCCACGTTGGGGTACCGGCCCGAGATGCTGGCATCGGCGTTGACCACCGCCGCCACACCGGCCTCGATCAGGCTCTCGGTGGCCACGGTGTCGAGGTCGCGGTGGTCGATCACGGCGATCTCGCCGGGCTTGATCCGCTTGGCGAGGTCCTTGGTGCGCCGGTCGACCCGGGCGACGCCGGTGATCTCGGCCCCGGTGGCGCCGCCCGTGCGCGCCGCATCGTCGATGCTCACGACGAACCACCGCCCGACGCACCGGCGAGCAGTTCACGCGCCGCCACCTGCATGGAGGTGCCGCCGGCGGTCCCGGCCAGCATCCGGGCGATCTCCTCGACGCGCAGGTCGGCATCGAGGGGTTGGGCCCGCACCAGCGCCACGTCGTGCTCGTGGTCCTTGCGCAGCGAGATCTGGTGCCGGGCGCAGGCGGCCACCTGGGGCAGGTGGGTCACCACGAGGACCTGGTGGTCGCGACCCAGTTCGGCGAGCGCTCGACCCACCGAGACCGCGGCATCGCCCCCGATCCCCGCGTCCACCTCATCGAAGACGAGGATAGGCGGCGCCCCTGTGACCACCAATCGCAGGGCGAGCATCACCCGGGCGAGCTCTCCCCCGGAGGCGACCTTGGCCAACGGTCCGGCCGGCAGGCCGGGGTTGGCGGCGAGCATGAAGGTGACGTCGTTCCCGGGATCGGCGTCGGGGACCTCGACGGTGAAGCGGGCTCGGGGCATGGCGAGCGGGGCCAGGTGGCCCTCGACCGCGGTGGCGAGGCGGGGCGCCGCCTCACGCCGCGCCGCGCCGACCCGGGCGGCCTCCCTCCGCTCGGCCTGGCGCGCCGTGGCGAGCAGGTCCTCCAGGGCGGCGGCCCGGGCATCGTGGTGCTCGAGGTCGGCCACGCGCCGGTCGCAGTCGGCCCCGTAAGCGATGACGTCGGCCAGGGTGCCGAGGCCCGCGGACCCGTCGGTACGGGTGGCGGAGCCGTACTTGCGGCGCAGGTCGACCAGCAGTTGGCGCCGGGTGCGCAGCTCGGCGAGGCGCTCGGGATCGTCGTGGAGCGACTCGGTGGTGGCCCGGACCTCGGCGGTCAGGTCGGACGCGTCGGCCAGTACGCCCCTGAGCCGACCGACGTGGTCGGCGAACGGTGCCCGTCCGTCCAACGCGGCGAGGGCCTGCCCGAGCAGGTCGAGCGCGCCACCGTCGGCGCTCAACGACGCCGACGCGTGTCCACCGGCGTCCCGATGGGCCACCGCATCGGCGAGCAGTGACTCCTCCTGGTCGAGTCGCACGTCCTCATCGGGGTCCGACAACCCGGCCGCCAGGATCTCGGCGGCCTGGAAGCGCAACAGGTCGAGCTCACGCTCGCGCCCCCCGGCGTCTCCGCCCAGGCCGGCGAGGTCGTGGGCCAGCCGCTCCACCTCGGCGTGGGCCGCGTGCAGGGCGGCCACGTCGACCGACCCGAAGGCGTCGAGCGCGGCGCGCTGCGTGGCGGTGGCCAGCAGCGACTGGTGGGCGTGCTGCCCGTGCAGGTCCACGAGCGGCCCGGTGACCTCGGCAAGGGTGGCCGCGGTGGCCATCCGGCCGTTGACGTAGGCGCGGGAGCGGCCGTCGGCGGGGATCACCCGGCAGAGCACCAGTTCCTGACCGTCGATGTCGAACCGGCCCTCCACCACGGCCTCAGCGGCGCCGGGCCGAACCACGGCGGGGTCGGCGCGGCCGCCGAGGAGCAGTTCGATCGCCCCCACCACCATGGTCTTACCGGCCCCGGTCTCACCGGTGAGCGCGGTCATGCCCGGGCCGAACACCAGGCGAAGCGACTGGATGATGCCCAGGTCGGTGACGGCGAGCTCCACGAGACGAGCCGGGGCGGGTGCGATCACCGGTCGCTCAACCCGAACTTGGCCTTGAGGATCTGGTGGAAGTCCCGGGCGCCGAAGGTGACGAACCGGGCGGGGGCTGCGGCGGCCGTGACCGTGACGTGTTCACCGGGTTCGAGCCGGCCGTGCTGCACACCGTCGACGGACACCGCGGCCGGACGGTCACCCAACACGGCCACCTCCACCGTGCTGGCCGGGTCGAGCACGAGGGCGCGGTCGAACAGCGAGTGGGGCGACACCGGCGTGAGGAGGATGGCGCGGTGCATGGGGTCGACGATCGGGCCCCGGGCCGACAGGGAGTACGCGGTAGACCCGGTGGGCGTGGCCAGGATCAGCCCGTCGGCGACGTAGCTGGTGAAGAACCGGCCGTCGATGCTCACGCCCAGGCGGATGGTGCGACCGAGCGACTGCTTCTCCACCACCACCTCGTTGAGGCCCAGCGGCAACGGCACGAGATCGGGTGCTCGGTGGGTGGCCCCCGGAGTGGTGGCACCACCGATGTCGGCGGCGACCATCATGCGGGGAGCCACCGCGTGGCGGCCCTCGAAGTAGCCCGCCAGCGCCTCTTCCCACCCCCCGGGCTCGATCTCGGCGAGGTAGCCGAGCTGGCCCAGGTTCACCCCCAGGATGTCGGCGTCGGCAGCCACGGCCCAGCGGGTGGCGCGCAACATGGTGCCGTCGCCCCCGATGGCCACCACCAGATCCACCTGCGGGTCGGGCTGGTCGGTGTCGGCCGGGCGCACGGCGTCGGCACCCAGGAGCTCGGCCTCACCGTCGGTGGCGACGGCGGTGTGACCCCGGCCGTGGAGCCAGGCGGCGATCAGCCGGCCGGTGTCGATGGCATCGGGTCGTCCGCTGTGGACGAAGAGGGCGACGGTGGTCACCGGCGACCGACCTCCCCGAGCACGTCGTCCACCAGGGTGCTCAGGGGCGGGGCCTCGACCGGTGGGCCGCCGGGGGCGCGACCGTGCACGAGGAACTCCACGTTGCCGTCGGCACCCCGGATCGGAGAAGGCATGACCTCCATGATGGTGGCTCCGAGCCCCTGGATCGCGGCGCCCACGTCGAGGAGCACCCGGTGCCACACCTCGGGATCGGTGATCACCCCCGCGGCGCGGTTGACCTCCGCCCGCCCTGCCTCGAACTGGGGCTTCACCAGCCAGATCAGTTCGGCCCCCGGTGCCGCCAGTCCGAAGAGGGCGGCGGCGACGGTGCGCAGGGAGATGAACGACAGGTCGGCCACCACCACGTCGGCCGGGGGGCCGAGGTCACCGGGCTCGCAGTGCCGGACGTTGGTGCGCTCGTGCACCTCGACCCGGTCGTCGGTGAGGAGCCGCTGGTGGAGCTGCCCGCGACCGACGTCGACCGCCACGACCGTCGCCGCGCCCGCCTGCAGCGCGCAGTCGGTGAAGCCGCCGGTGCTGGCGCCGGCATCGAGCACGCGGCGACCCGACACGTCGACGGCGAAGCGTTCCAGCGCCGCCGCCAGCTTCTCGCCCCCGCGACCCACGAACCGCGGGGGCGGCGCGGCGACGACGACCGCCTCGTCGGCGGCCACGAGGCGGGAGGGCTTGAGGGCGGGCGCGCCACCCACCGAGACGTGACCGTCTTCGATCGCCTCCCGGGCCCGTTCCCGGCTCGCTACCAGACCGCGCCGGACCAGTTCGGCGTCGAGACGCCGACGAACCGCGGCCGTGGGTCAGCCTGCGGTCTTCTTGGCGGCCGACTTCTTGGCCGTCGCCTTCTTGGTCCCGGTCTTGGTGGCCGGAGCCTTCTTGGCCGCCGCCTTCTTGGCCGGGGCCTTCTTGGCCGCAGCCTTCTTGGCCGGGGCCTTCTTCGCGGCCGCCTTCTTGGCCGGGGCCTTCTTGGCGGGCGCCTTCTTGGCCGCCGCCTTCTTGGAGGGCAGGACCGACTGGATCAGCTTCTCGAGCCGGTCGAGATC
>DAIMFV010000074.1:0-14375 GCA_036724365.1 Acidimicrobiales bacterium
GTCCGGCCGCTGCGGCAGATGACCGGCGGTGCCGAGTTCAACGAGGTGTTCTTCGACGGCCTGCGGGTGCCCGACGACCACCGCCTCGGCGACGTCAACGGCGGCTGGGCGGTGGCGCTCACCACCCTGCTCAACGAGCGCGCCTCCATCGGCGCCGGCTCCGGGGGCGGCGGTCTGGGCGGTCTGGGCAACGCGGCGCGCCTCATCGAGATGCTCCGCCACTTCGACCTGGACCGCGACCCGCTGCTGCGCCAGGAGCTCGCCGCCGTGTACAGCGGCTTCCAGGTGGCCAAGTGGAACGGCCAGCGGGCCATGGACAAGGTCAAGGCCGGCCAGGCCCCCGGCCCCGAGCTGTCCGGCGCCAAGCTGTCGCTCACCCGCAACCTGCAGGCCGTGGCCGAGTTCGCCGGCCACGTGCTCGGCCCGCGCATGGTGGCCGACACCGGCGAGTGGGGCACCTACGCCTGGGGCCAGTTCGTGTGCGGCGTGCCCGGCATGCGGGTGGCCGGTGGCACCGACGAGGTGCTGAAGAAGATCATCAGCGAACAGGTGCTGGGCCTTCCCAAGGACGTCGGCATCGACACCACCAGCCCCTTCAAGGACCTCCCCAAGAGCTGACCAGCTCCCCCAGGCCTGCGACGGTCAGGTCGACGCCGGCGCCACCTGGAGGGGGACGTCGTGGGACCACGGTTGGTGCTCCACCAGGTCCTGGGCCTTCACGTGGCCCTCGGCCAGCTGGCCGCGGGCCGGGTCGACCACCCGCCAGTGCAGGTTGGGGGCGGCGATGGGCTGGGACTCCAGGAACACGCACCGCAGGTCGCCCGGCTCCAGCGGGCACCGGGCCGCGATCGAGGCCAGCAACTGCTCGTGGTGCAGGTGGCCCTCGCCGAAGTTCCAGCCCAGTGCGGTGGCCGCCATCAGCTCGCCGTCGAGCAGCACCAGCCCGTGATCGGCATCGACCGGGTCCAGTTGCGCCAGGCCGTCGGGGTCGTCTCGAAGCACGTGGGCCAGCACCGAGTTGAGGGCCCGGCCCTGGAGGTGCATGGACCGGAAGGCCTGGCCCCGCGCCATCGTGACCGGCGCCAGCTCCGGCCCCACGAAGGTGTCGACCTGATCGAGGTACGAGGGGATCGGGCTCACCAGCGACGCGTGGATGCGCTGGTACACGCCGGGCTTGAAGATCCACACGCTCGCCGCCCAGTTCCCGGCGTAGTACCGCATCGACGGCAGGAACGACGCCTTCGCCGGCCACCGGTTGCCCACCACCGGCACCGCCACCACGCACACCAGCAGGAGGGCGATGAGCACGGGCGAGTCGATCTCCCAGAACCGCACCTCGCTGTGGTGGCCGAACAGGCTGAGCGCCGAGAAGACGAAGAAGATGTTCCACTCCAGCGGCACCCCGAGCGGGAAGCTCGACAAGATCCCGAGGTGGAAGCAGACCATCACCACCAGGGCGACGGTGGTGACCCGACCCCCGGTGCTGAAGGCCAGCACCAACGGCGCCGTGTACTCGACCACGGTGGCGCCGTGGGCGATGAACGCCGACAGCTTCGAACTGCGCATGTCGGTGGGATGGTCGCGGTAGAGGGCCTTGCGGAACCGGTCCGAGAAGTTGAGCGGGTGGTTGCTCAACATCGCCGTCATCACGCTGGGGAAGTGGTGGTTCAGCTTGGAGGTGGCCGCCCCCATCCACAGCGCCAGCTGGATCGCCTTGGCCCCGGCCAGACCGTCGGGCGGCCAGAGGAACACCGCGGTGGTCAGCAGGTAGTGCTCGGCCCGGGCTGCCAGGAACACCGTCTTGTCTCGCAGGCCGAGCAGCACGCCGAGGATCACGATGGGCCAGATCACCGGGCCGTCGATCGGGGAGGAGAACAGGGCCCGCACCCCCGACCCCAACAGGGCCGCGTAGAGGAGCACGTCGACCACGGTTCGGCTGTCTCCGGCGGTCAACGGCACCCAGGCGAACGGGCGGAGGCGGACGGTGCCCTTGCGCAGGAAGAACGCCACGGCCGTGAACGGCGGGTTCATGCGGCCGGTGAGCGGGCCGCTCCCGCAGCCCAGACCGATCACCTCCCAGAGCAGCGTCCAGATCACCGCCTTCTGGAACACGATGGGTTCGAACCACCAGTCGCCCACCTCGGTGACCCCGCCGATGCCCGGCGTGAGCGATGCCACCCCGATGAAGCCGCCCACGTAGACGACCAGCTTCACCACGTAGAAGAGGTAGGCCACCGGCGGGATGCCGAACCCCCGCAGCGACCAGTCGACGCACATCGCCTGCAGCCGCTCGAAGTACGGGCGGCGGGCCCACTCGTCGATGTCGAAGTCCGGCAGCACCGGTTCGGTGAAATTCCCCATGGGTCGTCATGTTGACCCATGGCGCACGGGCACGCGTGCCCGTGCGCGCTGGTCGGCGACCGGCGATCAGGGGGTGCGGCGGCGCTTGCCCTCGTAGAGGACCACGGACTGGCGCACGGGGACCAGGTCGGCGCGGTGGCGGCGCTCGACCTCGGCCACCTGGGCCCGGGCCCGGGCCTCCACCTGGGCGAGCTGGTGGCGGAGGTCGCGGTTCTCCTGCTCGAGCTCCAGCACCCGCTGGACGCCGGCGAGGTTCAGGCCTTCGTTGGTGAGCTCCTGGATGCGCAGGAGCAGCGCGATGTCGAGGTCGCTGTAGCGGCGGCTGCCACCCGCGGTGCGAGCCGGTTCGAGCAGGCCCTTGCGCTCGTAGATCCGCAGGGTCTGGGGATGCACCCCGGCGAGCTCGGCCGCCACCGAGATCACGTAGACGGCGTGCTGTGGTGATCGGGACACGTGTGACCTCCTCACCCGTCCACCCGCAGGTGCTGACGGGGCGACTCGGTGGCCGCGGCGGCGAGGGCTTCGACGGCCTCGCGCTCGGCCGGAGACAGCTTGGCAGGCACGGCCACCTCGACGGTGACGAGGAGGTCTCCAGTGCCCTTGGACGAGGCCACGCCGCGGCCCTTGACCCGCATGGTGCGCCCCGACGGGGTGCCTTCGGGTATCCGCAGCTTGACCGTGCCGCCACCGATGGTGGGCACCTCGATCGTGGCACCGAGCGCGGCCTCGGCGAAGGTGACCGGCACCGTGAGCTTGAGGTTGCGGCCGTCCATGCGGAACAACGGGTGAGCCGCCACCCGACAGGTGACGTAGAGGTCTCCGGCCGGTCCGCCGTTGCGGCCGGGATCGCCCCGGCCCTTGAGCCGGATCCGCTGGCCGTCGCGCACCCCGGCCGGGATGCGCACGTTCACCTCGCGGGGACGGCGCTCCACGCCGGTACCCCGGCAGTTGTGGCACGGGGTGTCGATGACCGACCCCCGCCCCGCACAGCCCGGACAGGGGCGCGACGTGGCGAAGAAGCCCTGGTCGTCCTCGACCGAACCCCGACCCCCGCAGGTGGGGCAGGGCCGGGGGACGGTACCGGGCTCGGCCCCGATGCCGGCGCACACCGAACAGGCGGCGTCGCTCACCAGGTGCAGGCTGGTGGTGATGCCCTCGACCGCGTCGGTGAAGTTGAGGTGCATCTCCGCCTCGAGGTCTCCGCCCCGCTGCGGCCCGGTGCCCCGGGACCGGCCGGGCCGTCCCCGGCCGCCGCCGCCGAACAGGTTGCCGAGGACGTCACCGAAGCCCCCGGCGCCGCCGAGGTCGTCCATGGTGAAGGTGTAGCCACCCGGCCCCCCCGCCCCACCGAAGCCACCGCCGGGACCACCCGGTCCACCCGGAGCGCCGAACGCGCCCAGGGGACCGAGTCGGCGGACCTCGTCGTACTCCTGGCGCTTCTCGGCGTCGCCGATCACGTCGTAGGCGGCGGAGATCTCCTTGAACCGCTCTTCGGCGGCGGGATCGCCGGGCTTGGCGTCGGGGTGGTTCTCCCGCGCCAGCTTGCGGTACGCCTTGGTGACCGTCTTGGCGTCGGCGGTCTCGGGCACGCCGAGGACCTTGTAGTAGTCCTTCTCGAACCACTCACGTTGTGGGGCCATGGTCGATCACCTCCTCCGGATCGGCTCGTGGGCGGACACCGGCCCGGGGCCGGGTCAGCCCCGGACCTTGACCATGGCGGGTCGCACGACGCGGCCCTTCCAGCCGTAGCCGGCGCGCATCACCTCCGACACCACCGTGCCGTCGTCTCCCTCGGCCGCGGGTTCGTGCAGGACGGCCTCGTGGCGGTTGGGGTCGAACGCCTCGCCCACCGGGTCGATGCGCTCCAGGCCCTCCTTCTGCAGGGTGCCCAGGAGGGCGGCGTGCACGGGACCGACCTCTTGCGAACCGTGCACGACGGCGGCTTCGCAGGCGTCGAGCACGGGGAGGAGCTTGTCGACCAACGCCTCGACGGCCCGGGCCGAATCGTCGGCCACCTGCTTGGCGGCCCGCTTGCGGTAGTTCTCGAAGTCGGCCTGGTTGCGGCGCAGCGCATCGAGGTACTCGTCCCGGGCCCCCACCGTGGTCTCCAGGACCTCGATCAGCTCCTCGACGGTGGCCGACTGGGGATCGACCCCGAGCGGGGAGCCGCCGGTGGCCGGCGGCCCGTCGCCGCCGACCCGCTCGGCATCGGAGCCGTTCGGAGCGTCGAGATCGTCGACCCCGGGGGGGCCGAGCGGGTCCTCGACGCCGGTGGCGTCGGTGTCGGGGCCGTCGGTCACGAGGCGTCCTCGTCGTCGATCACCTCGGCGTCGACCACGTCGTCGTCGTCGGCCGAGGTGGCACCGGCCCCCGTGGAGGCGTCGTACTGCCCGGCGCCCTCGGAGGCCGTGGCCTCGTAGAGCTTCTGGGTGAAGGCCTGCGACGTGGAGGTGAGGTCCTCGAGACCCGCCTTGATGGCCTCGACGTCGGACCCGGCCAGGGCGTCCTTGAGCTTGGCGAGCGACGCCTCGGCGGCGTCCTTCTCGGCGCCGGGCACCTTGTCGCCCTGCTCCTTGAGCACCTTCTCCACGCTGTAGACGAGGGAGTCGGCCTGGTTGCGGACGTCGGCCTCTTCGCGACGTTGGGCGTCCTCGGCCGCGTGGGCCTCGGCGTCCTTCACCATCTGGTCGATCTGATCCTTGGACAGCGACGACTGGCCGGTGATGGTCATCGACTGCTCCTTGCCGGTGCCCTTGTCCTTGGCCGACACGTGCACGATGCCGTTGGCATCGATGTCGAAGGTGACCTCGATCTGGGGCACCCCGCGGGGGGCGGGCGGCAGGTCGACGAGCTTGAACTTGCCCAGGGTCTTGTTGAACTGGGCCATGTCGCGCTCGCCCTGCAGGACGTGGATCTCCACCTGGGACTGGTTGTCGTCTGCCGTGGTGTAGGTCTCGGTGCGCTTGGTGGGGATGGTGGTGTTGCGCTCGATGAGCTTGTGCATCACCCCACCCTTGGTCTCGATCCCGAGCGACAGCGGCGTGACGTCGAGCAGGAGGATGTCCTTCACCTCGCCCTTGAGCACGCCGGCCTGCACGGCGGCGCCCACCGCCACCACCTCATCGGGGTTGACCGACTTGTTGGGGTCGCTGCCGGTCATCTCCTTCACCAGTTCGGTGACGGCGGGCATCCGGGTGGACCCACCGACCAGGACCACGTGGTCGATCTGGCCCTTGGTGAGGCCGGCGTCCTTGATGGCCTGCTCGAAGGGCTTGCGGGTGCGCTCCAGCAGGTCTGCCGTGAGCTCCTGGAACTTGGCCCGACTCAGGTTGACGTCGAGGTGGAGCGGGCCGGAGTCGGTGGCGGTGATGAAGGGCAGGTTGATCTGGGTGGACTGCACCTGCGACAGCTCGATCTTGGCCTTCTCGGCCGACTCCTTGAGGCGCTGCACGGCCATGTTGTCCTTGGACAGGTCGACGCCGTGGTCGCCCTTGAACCCCTCGACCAGCCAGTCGATGACCTTCTGGTCCCAGTCGTCGCCACCCAGGTTGGTGTCGCCGTGGGTGCTCTTCACCTCGAACACGCCGTCGGCGATCTCCAGCACCGACACGTCGAAGGTGCCGCCGCCGAGGTCGAACACCAGGATCGTCTGCTCGGCGTTCTCCTTGTCGAGCCCGTAGGCCAGCGCGGCCGCGGTGGGCTCGTTGATGATGCGCAGGACCTCGAGGCCGGCGATCTGGCCGGCCTCCTTGGTGGCGGTGCGCTGCGCATCGTCGAAGTAGGCGGGCACGGTGATGACGGCCTGGTTGACGGTGTCTCCCAGGTAGGCCTCGGCGTCGCGCTTGAGCTTCATGAGCGTGCGGGCCGAGATCTCCTGCGCGGTGTAGGCCTTGCCGTCGATGTCGATCGACCAGTTGGTGCCCATGTGGCGCTTCACGGAGCGGATGGTGCGATCGGGGTTGGTGATGGCCTGGCGCTTGGCCACCTCGCCCACGAGCACCTCGCCGTTCTTGGCGAAGGCGACCACCGACGGCGTGGTGCGCGACCCCTCGGCGTTGGGGATCACGATGGGATCGCCGGCCTCGAGGACGCTGACGACCGAGTTGGTGGTGCCGAGGTCGATTCCGACGGCCTTGGGCATGGCGGTGCTCCTGTGGTTGGCTGCGCTCGCACGCATGATGTGATGGGGGCAATGATAAAACCTGAGCGTCTGATTATCAACCTTGGGGGAACATCGCTCCCCGGCGCCGATGGGGCACACCGGTCCGGACCACCGACCCCGGGGCACCGGTCGGGTGTACGTTGCGGGCGCCGGGGCCGGACGGCCCCCCACGAAAGGACCGGGCCGTGAAGCGAGCCAGCGGAATCCTGCTCTCCCTCCTCCTCCTCACCGGTGCCGCCGCCTGCGGCAGCGACGACGACGCCGGGGACGACACCACCACCACCGAAGCGGCGGCCGGCACCGAGACCACGGCCGGCGAGGACACCGACACCACCGGGAGCAGCTCCGGCGACATCGAGAACGCCGAGGTGGCCGACTACTGCGAGCAGGTCGACGCGTTCATCGAGGAGTACGCCGACGTGCTCGCCGATCCCGCCGGCAACGCGGAGCGGGCCATGGAGATGCTCGAGCCCGCCCAGGAGCTGCTCGACGCCGCCACCGCGCTGGACCCCGCCGAGCTCTCGCCCGACGACGTCACCGCCCTGAACGACTGCGCCCAGAAGCTCACCGAGGCCCAGTCGCCGTCCTAGACCAGGTCACGACGCCTCGTGCCCGCATCGCCGCCGCCGGGGTTGCGCCATCGGTAAGGTCTCGCCTGCGGCCACCGTGGCCGCAAGACATGACGGGAAAGGATGCGCTCCATGAAGCGTGTACTCGGTTTTTTCTTGGCGTTCCTGCTGCTCACCGGCGGGGCCGCGGCCTGCAGTGACGACGACAAGGACGACACCTCCTCGGAGACCACCGCTGCGGCTGAGGGCGGCGACACCGAGACGACCGCCGACGAGGGTGGCGACAGCGGGAGCGGCAACGCCGACGTGGCCGCCTACTGCGAGGCCGTCGAGGCCTACGTGGCCAAGGCCAAGGAGGTCATGAGCGACCCGGCTTCGGCCGACGCCTCCACCCTGGCCGCCGAAGGCCAGGAGCTCACCGAGCAGGCCACCGACCTCGCCAGCGCCGACCTCAGCGCCGAGGATGCCCAGGCCGTGGCCGACTGCAGCCAGGAAGCCGCCTCCGCCCTCACCGGCAACTGAACCGACCCCTGGCCCACCGGCCAGGGCCAGCGCAACCTGGGTGCCCCGTGCCGAAAGCGGCACGGGGCACCGTCGCGCCGGGGCCACGCCAAGCCAGGGCCGGGGGTCAGGTCAGGTCAGGTCAGGTCAGATCGTGCGAGGGCCGGCTAGGCGGGGTCCGTGATCTCGGCACCGTCCAGGCCGTCGACGAGCAGCACCCGCTGACCCGCGCCGGTCACCACCACGGCCTGGTAGGAGCGGTGACCGTCGCGGGCGACGGCTCGGAAGACCAAAGGGTTCGCATCCGAGGTCCGGAAGCCGTTGGCCCAGAGGTCGAGGACGCCAGCGCCCACCACCTCCTGGTGGTCACCCAGGATCAGGATGCACGCGGGGTCCAACGCCACCGGCACCCGACCTGCGAGGTCGATCCCCCCCTCCAGCTGCGCAGGGCGCGTCGCGGTGGCGAGGCCGCCATCGGCCGACGGCAGGTCGTCCACCGGGATGCGTTGCCCGAGCAGCCCGCAGTCGGCATCCCAGCGAGGTGAGAACGGGTACTGGCCCGCAGCGCGGAGCTCCTCGACCGATGCCGGCGAACGACCGAACCGGAGCATGAACTCCAGGTCATCGTCCACGCCGAGCCGAAGGGCGACGGCCCCGAGGTCCTGCAAGGTCCGGCCGTCTTCGAGCGCCCGCCGATGCGCCGAACCCGCCGCCCACGACGGGATCAGCAGCGGGAGCACCACGACCGCCGAGGCGGCGGCCAGCGTCACCCGACGCACGGCCGGAGCCCGGTCGGCGGTGAAGCCGAGGACGGCCCCGCGGTAGCCGTGCACCAGAAGGGCGACCAGTCCCACCCAGAACAGCGCGGCCAGCGACTGGTAGCGATTGGGTTCACCGCCGAGGAAGTTCGGCCGGCCGTAGACGATGAAGGCGCAGGACGCCACGCCGTAGGTGGTCAGTCCGGCCCACGGGGCGGCTGCCTCGACCCGACGAGCGACCGCCCATGCGACGAGGGGAACCGCCACTGCGAGTGCGACATAGCCCACCAGGCGTCCGGCCGAGCCGTCGATGCCCACCCCGAAGCCGAGGAGGGTGGCCACGTCACGGAGCAGCTGACCTGGATCGAACGGGATCTCGATGGTCAGGTTCGACTGGGAGGTCCGCACCCAGTTCGCGACCACGAAGCCGGCGACCGGCGCCAGCTCCTTCCACCAGTCCCGCCACGGCCGCCGCACGATGCCGATGACGACCAGCGCGGGCCAGACCGCCATCCCGGTGCCGTAGGACGCGGTCGCCAGCACCCCGAGTGCGAACGCACCCCAGGTCCGGTCGTGCTGTCGGAGCACGATGGCAGCCAGCACGAGCACGTTCGCGGTCAGCCATGCCGCACCGCTCATCGCGAGGACGTAGTTCCAGGCCCCGTTCATGCTGAACAACAAGACGCTGGACAGGATCAGGACGAGAGACCGCTCGGCGAAGGACAAGCGCGAGCGGGCGAGCAGCACCCCGACGGCCACGAGCTGGAGGATGCCCACCAGCAACACGGCGAGGGCGAGCGTGGCGTTCGAGCCGTCGAACAACTGGAGGTTGAGCGCGTAGAGCGACTTGGCGACGAGGAGGGGGTGGTCGTTGTGGCGGACCAGCAGATCGCCCAGATCGACCGACCCATCGGCACGAACCAGACCCCCGAAGATGATCCAGTAGTCGCTGTAGGGCATGGCGCTCACGCCTCGCACCAGCTCGAACATGCGGACGACGGGCACCGCGACCACGACGGCCACCACGCACTGCGCCGCGCGCCGCCGCCAGTCGGGTCGCTCGGGCTCCGCCGCCTGGCGGGAAGCGACGGACGGTTCGACAGGTGCCCCGGGTCGAGTCCCACCCGGTGGTGTTGGCTCGCCCATGGTGGCGTCGAACACTAGCGGGGGCCCAGCGGTCGGGAGGACCCGGCCCGCTCGTGACCCGCGGCCGGGCGTGGCACGATGCGGCCATGGGCGACCCCACCACCGACTTCGTGGCGATGATGACGTTGGAGCCCCACGGGCCCGACACCTACGTGGGCTACGGGCCCCGCTACCCGTGGGGCGGCCTCTACGGCGGCCAGATCGTGGCCCAGGCCCTGCGGGCCGCCGCCGAGACGGTGTCGCCCGAGTTCCGGGTCCACTCGCTGCACGCCTACTTCATCCGACGCGGCGACCACACCGAGCCGGTGCGCTACGAGGTGGACCGGGTTCGCAACGGCCGGTCGTTCGTGACCCGCACGGTCACGGCCCGCCAGGCGGTGGGCGCGATCTTGTCGATGTCGGCGTCGTTCCAGGTCGACGAGACCGCCGTCGACGACCAGACGGCCCAGATGCCAGCCGGGCTCCCCCACCACCGCGACCTCCCCCACGAGTCGTGGACCTCGTTGTTCGAACGGGCCACGGTGCCCGCCGGCGACGTCCTGGGACGGTCGCGGGGCTGGCTTCGCATCAACGGCGACCTCGGCGACGACCCCGTCCTGCACGCCTGCGCGTTCGCCTACATGTCCGACGACTACCCCACCGACGCCGCCGTCTCGCTGCACCCCGACCGGCCAGGGCCCGACGACGCCGACCAGTACCCGTTCGTGGCCTTCAGCCTCGACCACGCCCTCTGGTTCCACCGCCCGATCCGGGCCGATCAGTGGCACCTCACGGCCATGGCCTGCCACGGCCTCATCTCCTCGCGGGGCCTCACCTACGGCGAGGTGTTCACCGAGGACGGTGTGCACGTGGCCTCGGTGGCCCAGGAGGTGTTGATCCGACGACGGCGCGACGGCTGACCGGCCGGTGCCTTCCGGGGTCGTGGGATGCGGACCGGCGCCGTCGTGCGACCGGCCCGCCCGCGCATCGACCGTATGCTCGCCGCCATGACCTCGACCCTGATCCTGCTCCGCCACGGGCAGAGCACGTGGAACGCCGAGAACCTGTTCACCGGCTGGTGGGACGCCGACCTGTCCGACCAGGGCCGGTCGGAGGCATCGGCCGCCGGCGCCCTCATGGCCGAGGCCGGGCTGGCGCCCGACGTGGTGCACACCTCGCTCCAGACCCGGGCCATCCGCACGGCCAACCTGGCCCTCGACGCCATGGGCCTGCTGTGGCTGCCGGTCAAGCGGCACTGGCGGCTGAACGAGCGCCACTACGGCGACCTCACCGGCCAGAACAAGGCCGAGGCCACCGCCAAGTTCGGCGCCGACCAGGTGAAGGTCTGGCGGCGCAGCTACGACACCCCGCCGCCGGCGATCGGCGCCGACAACGCCCACAACCCCAACACCGACCCCCGCTACGCCCACCTCCCCGTCGACGTGCTGCCCACCTCGGAGTGCCTGGCCGACGTCGTCGACCGGATGCTGCCGTACTGGTTCGACGCGATCGTGCCCGACCTCGATGGCGGCGGCACGGTGCTGGTGGCCGCCCACGGCAACAGCCTCCGCGCGCTGGTGAAGCACCTCGACGGCATCAGCGACGAGGACATCTCCGGCCTCGACATCCCCACAGGAGTTCCGCTCGTGTACACACTCGACAGCAACGCCCGACCCACCGAGGCCAAGCCCGTGCTCGACCGTGCCCTCGGTGATCCCGAGGCCATCCGGGCGGCGGCCGAGGCCGTCGCCCGCCAGGCCACGGCGGGTGCGAAGTGAGCCGCCGCCTGGCCGCCGTGGCCCTCTCGCTGGTCCTCGTGCTCGGGGCCTGCGGCTCCGACGACGGTGACGACGTGACCTCCGGTGACGACGTCACCACCACCACGGGGGCCGGATCCGACACCACCGGGAGCGCGACCGACGGCTCGGCCTCGGGTGACTGCCGCACCGCCGAGGAGGCCCGCAGCGCCGAGACGCCCGAGGTCGACGCCCCCACCGAGAAGGCCACCGAGATGGTGGTCACCGACCTCATCGACGGGTGCGGGGCCGAGATCCCCGAGGGCGCGGTGGTCGAGGTCGAGGTGAACTACCTGGGCAAGGCCCTGTCCACCGGCGACATCTTCGATTCGAGCTTCGAACGCGGCGAGTCGATCTCGTTCCCCGTGGGCGCAGGCCAGCTCATCCAGGGCTGGGACACCGGCCTGGTGGGCATGAAGGAGGGCGGCCGCCGCCAGCTCCTGATCCCCGGCGACCTCGCCTACGGCCCCGCCGGCAGCCCCCCCGACATCGGCCCCGACGACACCCTCGTGTTCGTGATCGACCTGTTGTCGGTCACGGCCTGAACCACGGCCCGACCCACGGCCCCCGGCCGCCGACCGGCGACCCGACGCAGCAGAACCCGGCACGCATCCGCCGCGCTCCGTACACTCCTGCCCCATGGCGTCCCGCGGCAAGCACCTCGAACACCTCGCTGAGATCCCCCTCTTCTCGGCCCTCAGCAAGAAAGACCTCCAGCGGATCGCCAAGGCGTCCAACGAGGTCATCCTCGACGCCGGCACGGTGCTGGCCGAGCAGGGCGACATGGGCCGTGAGGCCTTCGTCATCGTGGAGGGCACCGCCACGGTGAGCCGCAACGGCCGCAAGGTCGGCGCGGTGGGCCCCGGCGACGCCGTGGGCGAGCTGTCGCTGCTCGACCACGGACCCCGCACGGCCCGGGTGGTGGCCGACACCGAGCTCACCGCCCTGGTGCTGAGCGCCCGCGAGTTCGCCGGCGTCATCGAGGAGGTGCCGGGCCTGGCCCACAAGCTCCTCGGCCAGCTCGCATCCCGCGTGCGCGAGCTCGACCGCCAGATCTACGGGTAGGTCCCCCGGCGCGCCGGTCGCCCGGCGCGGTGCCCACGCGGTTTGACGGTGGTGGAGCAGTCGCGGAAGGCTCGACGCCCTTCGTGCCCGCCGGAGGAACGCGTGTCGCCAGCCCTGCATCCCACCCGACCGGGTGGCCCGAGACCCCAGACCGCGCCGCCACGAACCGGCCACCGTGTCCGCACCGCCGTGGCGGTCGCGGTCGTGGTCCTCGCCACGGCGGCCTGCGAGTGGGTGCCCACCCGCACCTTCGACGCCACCAGCACCCCGGCGTTCTCCCTGCGCTACCTGACCCGCAACGGCACCGACGGCTACTCGTCCGGCGCCGCGGCCGGGACGGTGCGGCTGGCCGCACCGTCCACCAACCAGGGCACCAACACCCGGCTGGCCTTCTACCCGCCTGCTCAGCCGATGACCGTCGACCACCAGACGTGCGCCACCTGGAGCGACCAGACCGACCTGGGCACCCAGCAGGGCCTGGCCCTGCGGGTGCGCAACGACCTGCCCGAGGGCCGGTGGCGGGCGGTCACCGTGGTCAAGAACGTGGTGTGGGGCGCCAACTGGAACCTGAACGTGCTCACCTGGGACACCCGGGACCCCGCCGGGTGGACCACCCGGGGCTCGGTGGACCTGGCGCGCGTCTTCTGGCCGGGCCAACAGCTCGTGGCGCTGCCGTGGCGGGTGTGCGCGCGGGTCACCGGCGACCTGGTCACGGTCAAGGGTTGGCCGGCCGGAGCGGTCGAGCCGGCCTGGGACGATCCCGTGCACACCGGATCGGTCCGCCTCCCCGCCGGGTGGGTGTACGCGGGCAAGGGCGGCTGGTACCTGGGCCACCTCGCCCCCGGGCACCGCACCACGTTCACCGACCTGGTGCTCGACCGGCTCGCGCTCGACACCACACCCTGAGCGACACCACGGCCTGACCGCACCTCCGACCCGCCGGTCGGCGCCGTCCGGCGCGGTCCGGCGCGTTTTCGATGGCACGTGGGGGTCGCGAGTAGGTTTCCGCGTGCTATGGCCACCGACGAGACCACCGCCGATCAGCCCGTCAAGCGCATCAAGCCCCACCACCTGGTGATCGGGCTCGGCGCCGGGATCGCCCTGTTCATGGCCGCCTCGGGCGTCGTCCCACTCATCACCGAGTGGCACGACGACTCGCCCGTGCAGCGGCACGTGTTCGCCAACATCCCCAGCGCGGTGAAGCTGGCGTTCTACATCGTGATACCGCTGGTGATCGTCTACGGCGCCGTCATGTTCGCCATGCGGGTGAAGAACTGGGAGCGGGGCACGCCCGACAACCGCCGCACCACCCCCCAGAACGCCAAGCGCCGCCTCGAGGACTTCCGCTCCGGCGTCTACATGCAGACCCTGCTGCGGGACCCCGCCGCCGGCCTGATGCACAGCCTCCTGTACTTCTCGTTCCTGATCCTGCTCGCCGTCACCACTGTGCTGGAGATCAACCACCAGGTGCCCGAGAGCTGGAAGTTCCTGCACGGCACCACCTACCAGGCCTACTCCTTCATCGGTGACCTGGCCGGCCTGGGCCTGCTCATCGGTGTGGTGTGGGCCATCGTGCGCCGCTACGTGGTGCGCCCCTACCGGATCCGCATCAAGTCCAAGCCCGACCACGTGCTGGGCCTGGGCACCCTGCTCGCCCTGGCCGTGACCGGCTTCGGCGCCGAGGCCTGGCGGATCGCCCTCGAGGGCACCCCCGACCACGAGAAGTGGTCGTTCATCGGCTACCCGATCGCCACCGCCATCGACGGCATGTCCACGCTGAGCGGCGGCCACCAGATCTGGTGGCTGGTCCACGTGTTCTCCTTCATCGTCTTCCTGGTGATCCTGCCGGTCACGATGATGCGCCACATGTTCACCTCGCCGCTGAACATGTACCTGCGGGACAAGGACCGCCCCAAGGGCGCCATGCGGCCCATGCCCAACCTCATGGAGACCGAGCTCGAGAGCTTCGGCGCCTCCACGGTGGAGGACTTCACCTGGAAGCAGCTGCTCGACACCGACGCCTGCACCATGTGCGGCC
>DAIMFV010000075.1:0-14268 GCA_036724365.1 Acidimicrobiales bacterium
AAACTCGCCAACGATACCTGGTCGCGCGACGACATCGACCGCTTCATCCTCGCCCGGCTCCGGGACGGCGGGCCTGGTGGGTGGGCGGCGGGGTGCTCGGCGTCACGGTCGTGGCCGTGCTGGCCTTCGGCGTCTTCGGTGTCCACACCCTGTTCACCGACGAGACGGTCGACGAGGCCCGCCCGACCTTCCGTTCCGGAGCCGCCCCCACGACCTCGCCCGACTCCGGCACACCCGACTCCGGCACACCCGACTCGGGCACGTCCGACTCGGGCACCTCGACCCCCGCCCCACCGGCGGCAGGCTCACCGGTGGTGGAGACCGTCGGCCGGGGCGCGTTCAGCGCCGGCGATCATCCCGGTCGCGGCACCGCATCGGTGCTGAGCGACGGGGTCCAGGCGTTCGTGCGGTTCGAGGACGACTTCGCCACCGACAACGGCCCCGACCTCTACGCGGTGGTCTACGTGGACGGCGAGCGACTGGAGCTGGGCGTGCTCAAGGGCAACCAGGGCGCGCAGAACTACGAGGTGCCGTCCGACGTGGATCCGGCGTCGATCGAGGCGGTCGCGGTGTGGTGCAAGCGCTTCGACAGCACCTTCACCACGGCCGAACTGGGGCCGGTCTGACCAATGGTGACCCGGTGACCGGGTGGTCCCGTGGCTGTTCGCCCGCCGCCACCGTCACCTGGTCGACCGCTTTCGCGCCGCCGACGGGCCCGTACCATCGGAGCCATGAGCACCGACTCCAGCGACCGGCCGAGCGACAAGCGCAGCCAGGCCTACCGAGACGACCGGGCCCACGTGTTCCACTCGTGGTCGGCGCAGGCCCACCTCGATCCCCTGGTGATCACCGGGGGCGAGGGGGCGTGGGTCTGGGACGAGGACGGCCGGCGGTTCCTCGACTTCTCCAGCCAGCTCATGAACGTGAACATCGGCCACCAGCACCCCAAGCTGCTGGCCGCCATCCACGAGCAGACCGACCTGCTCACCACCGTGGCGCCGATCCACGCCAACCCGGCCCGCAGCGAGGCGGCCCGCCTGATCGCCGAGCGGGCCCCGGGCGACCTCGATGCCGTCTTCTTCACCAACGGCGGCGCCGAGGCCAACGAGAACGCCATCCGCCTGGCCCGCCTGCACACCGGCCGCCACAAGGTGCTGGCCACCTACCGCAGCTACCACGGGGCCACCGGCGGCTCGATCACCCTCACCGGCGATCCCCGCCGCTGGCCCAGCGAACCCGGCATCCCCGGCGTCGTCCACTTCTGGGGGCCGTACCCCTACCGCTCCGCCTTCCACGCCACCAGCGAGGCCGAGGAGGCCGAGCGGGCCCTGGCCCACCTGGCCGACACGATCATGGTGGAGGGTCCCCAGACCATCGCGGCGATCATCCTGGAGCCGGTGGTGGGCACCAACGGCATCCTCGTGCCGCCCCCGGGCTACCTGGCCGGGGTGCGCGACCTGTGCGACCAGCACGGGATCGTGTTCATCGCTGACGAGGTGATGGCCGGCTTCGGTCGCTGCGGCGAGTGGTTCTCGGTGGACCGCTGGGGGGTCGCGCCCGACCTGATCTGCTTCGCCAAGGGGGTGAACAGCGGCTACCTCCCGCTGGGCGGCGTGATCATCTCCCGGCGCATCGCCGCCACCTTCGACGACCGGCCGTTCCCCGGCGGCCTGACCTACTCCGGCCACGTGCTGGCCTGTGCCAGCGCCGTGGCCAGCATCCGGATCTTCGAAGAGGAGGGGATCGTGGACCGGGTGCGCAAGGTGGGCGACGAGGTGCTGGGCCCGGCCCTGGCCACCCTGGCCGACCGCCACCCGTCGGTGGGCGATGTGCGGGGCCTGGGCTTCTTCTGGGCCATCGAACTGGTGAAGGACCGGGCCACCCGCGAACCGCTGGTGCCGTTCAACGCCGCCGGCCCCGCCGCCGCACCCGTGGCCGAGGTGGTGGCCGCCTGCAAGCAACAGGGCGTGCTGGTGTTCTCGCACTTCAACCGGATCCACGTGGCCCCGCCCCTGGTGACCAGCGAGGACGACCTCCACCACGGCATCGCGGTGATCGACCAGGCCCTCACCCTCGCCGACACCCACCACACCGGGGCCTGATCCGGGCACGGGGGCTCACGCCGGTTGGAAGCCGGCGGGTTGCGGTCTGTTCGACGAGCCCGGCGAGGTGGTCTTCGGGCCACGTCAGGCCGGGGCGAGGCCGCCGACCCAGCTCCGGTAGAGCTGGGCGTAGCGGCCGCCGGCGGCCACCAGGTCGGCGTGGGTGCCCAGCTCCACCAGGCCGCCGTCGGCCACCACCCCCACCCGGTCGGCCCGGGCCGCGGTGGACAGGCGGTGGGCGATCACGATCACCGTGCGACCCTGGACCAGCTTCTCCAGGGCGCGCTCCACCAGGACCTCGGTGCCCGGGTCGAGCGACGAGGTGGCCTCGTCGAGCACGAGCACGGCCGGGTCGGCCAGCGCGGCCCGGGCCAGCGACACCAGTTGGCGCTCGCCCGCCGACAGGCGGGACCCGCGCTCGTTCACCTCGGTGTCGAGCCCGTCGGGCAGGGACCGGAAGCGGTCCAACAGCCCGAGCGACGCCAGGGCGGCTTCGACCTCGGCATCAGGCGTGTCGGGCCGACCGATGCGCACGTTGTCGCGGATGGTGCCGGCGAACAGGAAGCCCTCCTGGGGCACCACCGTGATGCGGGTCCGCAGCGAGTGGACGTTCGCCCGACGCAGGTCGGTGCCGGCGAAGGTGACCGTGCCGTCGGTGGGGTCGTAGAGCCGGGCCATGAGCTTGGCCAGGGTGGACTTGCCGGCACCGGTGGGTCCCACCAGGGCCAGCTTCTCCCCCGCCGCCAGGGTGAGCGACACGTCGCGCAGCACAGGGTCGCCGGTGCCGTAGGCGAAGGAGAGGTGTTCCACCCGCAGCTCGCCGCGGTCGGGCAGGTCGACGGCATCGGGCGCCTCGGCCAGGTCGGGCGGCGTGTCGAGCAGGTCGAACAGCTTGTTGAGGGCGGCGCCCGACGACTGCACGGTGTTGAACAGCTGGGAGAGCTGCTGGACGGGCTCGAACAGGTTGGAGAGGGTGAGCACGAAGAAGGCCACCGTGCCGACCGTGAGCGACCCGTCGGCCACCAGGTGGCCACCGAGCCCCACCACCAGGGCGGTGCAGGCCAGCGAGGCCCCCTCGATCACCGGCAGGTACCAGGCCTGCAACTTCACCGAACGCATGTGGGCCTCGTACAAGCCCCGGTTGCGCTGGGCGAACCGCTCCACCTCCACGTCCTCCCGGCCGTAGGCCTGGATCACCCGCACCCCGCTGATGCCCTCCTGCAGCGCGGACAGGGTGAGGCCGATGCGGTCGCGCACGGTGAGGTAGGCGTCGTTGGAGTCGCGCTGGAACTTCACCGACGCCAGCACCACCACCGGCACCGGGATCAGGCAGACGAGCAACAACTGGGGCGACACCAGAGCCAGCACCACCACCGACCCGGCGATCAGCAGGCAGCTCGACACCAGTTGGATGACGCCCATCTGGACCAGCTCCTGCAGCGAGTCCACGTCGGACGTCATGCGGGACACCACGACGCCCGCCTTCTCGCGGTCGTAGAAGGGCATGGACAGGCGCAGCAGGTGGGCGAAGACCCGCAGGCGCAGGTCACGCAGGAAGCCCTCGCCGGCCCGGCTCACCAGCAGCACCTGGGTGCGGGTGGCCAGGTAGGCGACCACCGCCACCACCACGTAGGCGGCGACGGCGGCGTTCAAGGCGCCGCCGTCGCCGGGTTTGATGCCGTGGTCGATGCCGTAACGGAGCAGTAGCGGCCCGGCCAACACGGCGGCGGTGGATACCACCACCCGCCCGCTCCCTCCCCACACCTGCCGCCGGTAGGGCCGGAGCATGCGGGCCGCCCGCCGCAACACGCGGCCGGCCTGGCGGCGGTCGAGCTTGGCGACGGGATCGACCCCGGCCATGGTGATCACGACCCGCGCTCCGCGCGCCCGGTGTCGGTGAGCCCGGCGTCGGTGCGCCCGCCCCCGGTGCGCCCGCCCGCGGTGAGTCCGCCCTCGGTGAGAACTGCGTGGCGGCCCTGCTCCTCCCTGGCGGCCGCCGAGGCCAGCACCTCGCGGTAGCGGGCGCTGGTGGCCAGCAGCTCCTGGTGGGTGCCCTCGGCCGCCACCCGGCCTCCATCGATGAGCACGACCCGCTCGGCCAGGGCGATGGTGGCCGGCCGGTGGGCGATCACCACGGTCGTGCGGCCCCGCATCACCTCGGTGAGCGCGTCGCGGATCTCGTGCTCCTTGGTGGGGTCCACCGCGGAGGTGGCGTCATCGAGGATCAGCACCCGGGGGTCGGCCAGGATCGCCCGGGCGATGGCCACCCGCTGGCGCTGGCCGCCGGAGAGCGAGAAGCCCCGCTCGCCGATCTCGGTGGCGTACCCGTCGGGCAGGGCCGTGACGAAGTCGTGGGCACCCGCCAGGCGGGCCGCCCGCTCGATGGCCTCGGCGGGGGCGTCGGGGTCGGCGAAGGCGATGTTGGCGGCGATGGTGTCGGAGAACAAGAAGGTGTCCTCGAAGACCAGGCCGACGGCCCGGCGGAGCGCCTGCAGGTGCAGCTGGCGTACGTCGATGCCGTCGACCAGCACGGCCCCCTGCCCGACGTCGTAGAAGCGGGGGATGAGCTGGGCCACGGTGGTCTTGCCCGACCCGGTGGCTCCCACCAGCGCCACCGTCTGCCCCGCGGGCACCAGCAGGTCGAACCCGTCGAGCACCGGCCGGTGGCCCGGGCCGTAGGCGAACCGCACGCCCTCGAACCGGACCTCGCCACCGGTGGGCGGCAACGCAACGGGCGACCGGGGCGACGCCACCGCGGGTTCGGTGGCCAGCACCTCGTGGACCCGCTGGGCCGACGCGGCCGCCCGCTGGGCCATGGCCACGATCCAGCCGAGCATGCGCAGCGGCCACACCAACAGGACCACGTAGGCGTTGAAGGCGACCAGCGACCCGAGGGCGAGCTCCCCGTCGATCACCTGGTGACCGCCGTAGCCGAGGACGGCGATGAGCCCCACGTTGGGCAGCACCTCCAGCGCCGGCCAGTAGGTGGAGCGGATCCGGGCGCCCTCGAGCGCCACCTCGTAGAGGTCGTCGGCCTCCGCCGCCAGCCGGCGGGCCTGGGTGTCCTCGGCGGCGAAGCCCTTCACCACCCGGATGCCGGCGACGGTCTCCTCCACCACCGCAGCCAGCTCGGCGGACTCCTGCTGGACGCCGACCATGGTGGG
This sequence comes from Acidimicrobiales bacterium, assembly GCA_036724365.1. GTDB lineage: Bacteria > Actinomycetota > Acidimicrobiia > Acidimicrobiales > Iamiaceae > Aquihabitans. The sequence continues at coordinate 5,267 of DAIMFV010000075.1, forward strand.
GTGCAGGCGGGTGGAGAACCGCTTGGCCAACACGTTCACCGCAGGGAGCGACCCCAGGGCGAGCAGGGTGAGCACCGGGTCCATGGTGGCCAGCACCACCACCACGGCGAGCACGGTGGCCAGGTTGGCGATGGTGAGCGGCACCAGCACCACTGCGTTCTGGATCTGCTGGAGGTCGGTGTTGGCCCGGCTCATGAGCTGCCCGGTCTGTTGGGTGTCGTGGTACGCCACGTGCAGCCGCTGGAGGTGGGCGAACAGGCGGTCGCGCAGCACCGCCTCGGCCAGGCGGGCCTCCCGGAACGCCGAGTAGCGGCGGATGCCCGTGAACGACGCCACCACCAGGCCGGCGGCGGCGATGGACCAGGCGTAGCGGGTCACTGCCGCGGGGTCACCGGCCTCCATGCCCTGGTCGATCGCCCGGCCCACCAGGCGCGGCACGCTCACCTTGGCGGCCGTCCACACCAGACCGGCGGCCACCCCCGCCAGGATCCCCCACCGCTGCACCCACAACTGGCGACCGATGAGGCGCCACCCGTCGCGCGCGTGCAGGGCCTCGTCGGCGCCGTCGGCCGGTGCCTCCGACGAGTCGGGTGCGTCGGGTTCGGTGGTGGTCGCGCTGGCGATGGTGGCCTCCCAGCCCCGCCGCGGCGCACGCGGGCGCAGGCGGGCTCGGCCGGGCGTCGGCCGCCGGGTCAACGTACCGGCCCCGCCCGATCGGACCGGGGCTCGTTTAGCCTGGCCCCATGTCCGCTCCCGTGGAGGCACCCGGCCCGGCCGCCACCGCCGATGCGTCCGGCCCGTGGTCCGGACCGGTCGTGGTGGGCGCCCTCGCCGTGGCGGGCACCGCGCTGCTCGCGGCCGTCGACCCCTCGGCCCGAGACGTACCCCTGTGCCCCCTCAAGGCCATCACCGGACTCGACTGCCCGTTCTGCGGCTCGCTCCGGGCCGTGCACGCCCTGGCCCACCTCGACCTGGCCACCGCCCTCGACCACAACGTGCTGTTCACGCTGTCGGTGCCGTTCCTGGTGGTGGGGTGGGTCGTCTGGTTGGGGGTGAGCCGGGGCTGGACCCGCCCGTCGTGGTGGCGGGCCGACCCCCCGGTGCCCCTGGTGCTGGGCCTCGTGCTGTTCGCCTTCGCGGTGGTGCGCAACGTCCCGGCCCTGGGCTGGCTCGGCAGCGGCGCCTGACGACTGCCGCCGTCCGGACCGGTCCACCCGGTCGTGGTCCGTTCGCGTCTGGTTCGTTCGACCCACGATCTGGGCCGAACGAACCAGGACCCACGGTGATACTCGACGAACCACTCGCATTTTCGGCCCCGATGGGGTACAACATGTGGCACTAGTCACGCGGGGGGACGCGCAGCCACGGAGGAGAACCCGTGCGACTCGAGCAATTGGTCTTGTATGGCCCCGGCGACGACGACCGCCTCCGGTTCGGCCCCCATGTCACCGTGTTCGCCGGACTCGGCGCGGCCGACCGGATGGAGCTCATCGAGACCATCGTCGATGCCCTCACCGGACGCCTGTCGAACGCGTCGGTGGTGTTCACCGATCACCGCGGCCGGCGGGTGTTCGCCGACCGCACCGGGGCCACGTTCGCCGACGACGGCGTGGTGGCCCCCGGTCCGTCCGACCTGCTGGGCCGCGACCCCTCCGCGGTGGCCGGCCTGCTCACCCTGGCCGCCACCGACCTGGGCCTCGGACTCGACGTCACGGCCGCTCAACTCGGCGAGCAGCTCGCCGCCGCCCGGGCCGAGCTCTCCCAGCTCCACACCGACCACGTGCAGACGGTCGAGCTGGCCGACGCCCTGGAGCGGGGCCGCCGCCACCTGCGTGACCTCGACGAGCGGATCGCCTCGGCCGACGACGACCGGGCCCGGTGGACCTGGCAGGAGAACCGGCGCCGCCTCGACCAGCTCCGCGCCGAGCTCACCATGCTCGAGCGGGGCGACGGTGCCGCCGACAGGGCGATCCTGGCGTCGGTCGACGCCCTCCGCACCGCCGGCTCCACCTGGGCCGACCTCGCCGCCGCCGCATCGGAGCTGCAGGACCAAGTGGGCCCCCTCCCCGAGGTGTCGGCCGACGACCTGGCCCGGGTGGCCGCCACCCCCCACTCGCCCCCCGCCACCTTCCTCGCCCGCCTCGACGCCTGGCGGGCCGCCCACGACGCCCTTCGCACCGCCGAGGCCGAGCTGGCCCAGATCAGCCGGCCACCCGTGCCTTCCGACGACCCGTTGGTGGAGGCCTTCGCCCGACTCGACCAGGACAAGCTCTGGGCCGCCCACACCCGGCTCACCCGTACCGCGGAGACCTACCGCACCCTCAGCGCGGTCGACGAGCCCGAGCCGCCCGCCGACACCCAGGCCGAGCGGCTGGTCGAACAGGCCCACCTGGAGGTCGTCCGGGCCCAGCGCGTGGCCGACCAGCGCGTCCGCCCCGGCGCCATCGGGGCCGCCGCCCTGGCCGCCGCCGCCGTCCTCGCCCTGTTGAGCGGTGCCCTCGTGGTGGGCGTGCTGGCCCTGGTGGGTGCGGCCGCTCTGGCCCGGTGGCTGGTCGTGGCCCCCCGCCGGGAGCTGGCGGCCGCTCAGGCGGCCGAGCTCGAGGCCTTGAGCCACACCGAGGTCAGCTCGTGGCTCGGCCTGCACCTCCGGCGGCTGGACGACGTCACCGATTCGGCCGACCGCAAGCGGTTCGAGAGCGCCGCCAACACCTGGATCGTGGCCCAGGTCGAGTGGGAGGAGACCGCAGGCGGCCGCACCGCCGAGGAGCTCACCGCCCGGGCCGACGCCGTACGGGCCCGGGCCGCGGAGCTCGACACCAAGGCTGCCGCCCGTCGCACCGACGAGGCCCGGGTCCAGCGCGAGAGCGCCGCCACCACCGAGCGGTCGGCCCGCGCCTCGCTCGCCCGGGGTCTGGAGCACTACGGGTTCACGCCGGGTGCGGTGGCCGACCTCGATCCCGAGCAGCTCGCCACCGCCATCGATCGGCGGGTCGAGGCCGGGCGGGTGGCCCGTCGGGCGCTGAAGCTGGCTTCCATCCGCCGGCGCGAGCAAGAGGCCGCCGCCCACCTCGACGCCATCCTGGGCCGACTGGGCTTCACCGACGGCGCCATCGCCCCCCGGCTCGACCGGGCCATCCAGGCCGTGGCCGCCGCCCGCCAGCGTCAGGCCCTCCACCAGGGACGGCTCGACCGCACCGAGATCGAGGCCGAGATCGCCCGGCTGGGCGTGATCGTGCAGCGCACGGCCCGCCCCGGCTGGGCGGAGCTGGCCGACCTCGACGAGGAACCCACCGACCCCGACGAGCTCGAAGCCCGCCGCCGGGAGCTGGCCCGACTCATCGCCGCCAACGGTGCGCCCGACATCGTGAGCGCCGAGCACCGGTACAAGGTCGGGCTGGCCAAGGTGCGCGAGCTCGAGACCCGCCTCGACGGCCTGTGCTCCGCCGACCCCGGCAACATCGACCTCCGCCTCACCGAACGGTGCCACCGCACGTCGGTGATCGACGGCAACGAGGAGTCGATGCCGCTCCTCATCGACGATGCCTTCGCCGCCCTCCCCCTGGAGGAGAAGACCGCGGTGCTCGACCACCTGGTCTCGCTGTCCGACAGCACCCAGGTGGTGATCCTCACCGACGACCACGTGGTCGCCCGCTGGGCCCGGAGCCGGGCGGCCCACGCCCCGGTCACCCTGTTCGAACTGGAGACGGCCTCGGTGGCGGTGGAGCCGGCCTACTCACACCGCTGACGGATCCTCGACCAGCCGGGGCCCACGCCAGACGGGCTCCAGCGTCAGTCCACCCGTCGCAGCTCGTCGCGGTAGCGGACGGCGCGGGCCACGTAGGACTCCATGCCAATGCGCAGGTGCTCGGTGTCCACCGAGTCGGGCCGGATCTTGGCCGGCACGCCCAGGGCCATGGCCCGTGGGGGCACCACCGTGTCACCGCTCACCACCGCCCCGGCGCCCACCAGGGCCTGGCTGCCGATGAGCGCCCGGTGCAGCACCACCGCACCCGAGCCCACCAGGGCACCGTCCTCGACGGTGCAGGCCTCGAGGTGGGCGAGGTGGCCGATCGTGCACTCGTTCCCGACCACGGTGGGCCAGAACGGGGTGGTGTGGAGCACGGCGCCGTCCTGGATGGAGGTACGGTCGCCGATCTCGATCACGCCGTCGTCGCCCCGCAGCACGGCGCCGGGCCACACCGACGACTCGGCGCCGATGGTGACCGAGCCGATGATCACCGCCCGGGGCGGTGGATCCCCGCCTGGGGGCTCACGTAGGCGGTGGGGTGGATGACCGGGACCGGCTGGCGGAGCGCGTAGATGGGCATGGCCCCTGACCGTACCGCCGTAGGGTCTCGCCGTGACCCCCGAGCCACCGCTGCCCCCCCGGCCCGCCGCCCGCCCCACCACCCGCTCCGTGTGGGGCACCGAGGTCGACGATCCGTGGGCGTGGCTGATCGACCCCGACGACCCGGCCACCCTTCCCCACCTGGAGGCCGAGAACGCCTGGACCGAGACGGTCACGGCGCCACTCGCCCCGCTGCGAGACGCGGTCTTCGAGGAGATCCGGCGCCGCACCGACGAGACCGACCTCTCGGTGCCCGTGCGCGACGGGTCCTGGTGGTACCTGGTGCGCACCGAGGAGGGCCTGGCCTACCCGATCCACTGCCGATGCCCAGACGACGGCACCACCGAACACTGGGTGGAGGATCCCGCGGTGGAGCAGGTGGTGCTGGACCTCAACGTGCTGGCCGAGGGCCACGACCACCTGGGGCTGGGCGTGCTCGACGTGAGTCCCGACGGCAACTGGCTGGCCTACGCCGTGGACCACGAGGGAGACGAGCGCCACGACCTCCGCTTTGCCGACCTCCGCCCCCTGGCCCAGGGCCGGCCGATGCAGGACGCCGGTGAGGTGATCACCGGCGTGGCCTACGGGTTCGCCTGGGCCGCCGACTCCGCCACCTGCTGGTACACCCTCCAGGACGACGCCTTCCGACCCGACCGGGTGCTGCGCCATGTGGTCGGGACCGACCCGGAGGGTGACGTGGAGGTGTTCCACGAACCCGACGAGCGCTTCCACGTGGGGGTGGGGGCGTCGCGCTCCGGCACGCTCGCCGTCATCAGCGCCGGCAGCGCCGTGACGAGCGAGAGCTGGTTGCTCGACGCCACCGAGCCCACGGCCGAGCCCCGGGTGGTGGCGGCGCGGGAGCAGGGCGTCGAGTACTCGGTGGCCCACCACGGCACCACGCTGTTCGTGCTGTCCAACCACGACGGCGCCGACGACTTCGCGTTGTGGCGGGCCCCGCTGGCCGGGCTCGACGTGGCCCCCCGGTCCGACTGGGCCGAGGTGATCCCCCACCGGCCCGGACGTCGGCTCGACGGCGTGGAGGCCTTCGCCCACCACCTGGTGGTCCACGGCCGCACCGACGCCTCCACCGCCCTGTGGCTGATGGATCCGAGCACCGGGGACAGCAAGCCCATCGACGCCGACGACCCGGTGGGCACGCTGGGCCCGTCGGCCAACCCCACCTTCGACACCCGTCGGTACCGGTTCGCCTACCAGTCCCTCACCACGCCGTCCACGCTCTACGAGCTCGACACCACCACCGGGTCGCGCGCGCTGTTGAAGCGCCAACCGGTGCTCGACGGCTTCGACCCCGAGCGGTACGAGTCGGCCCGGGACTGGGCGGTGGCCGACGACGGCACCCGGGTGCCGATCTCGCTGGTGTGGCGACCGGACCGGCTGGATCCCGGTGAGCCGGCCCCGTGCCTGCTCTACGGCTACGGCGCCTACGAGGCCAGCACCGACCCGTGGTTCTCCATCGCCCGCCTCTCGCTGCTGGACCGCGGGGTGGTGTTCGCCATCGCCCACGTGCGCGGCGGAGGCGAGCTGGGTCGCCACTGGTACGAGGACGGCAAGTTCGGGGCCAAGCACCACTCCTTCGACGACTTCGTGGCGTGCGCCCGCCACCTGGTGGACACCGGTCGTACCGCACCCGACCGCCTCGCGGCCCGCGGCGGCAGTGCGGGCGGTCTGCTCATGGGGGCGGTGGCCAACCGGGCGCCGGAGCTGTTCCGGGCGATCGTGGCCGAGGTGCCGTTCGTGGACCCGTTGAACACGATCCTGGACCCGTCGCTGCCCCTCACGGTGATCGAGTGGGAGGAGTGGGGCGACCCGCTCCACCACGAGGAGGCCTTCGGGTGGCTGGCCGCCTACAGCCCCTACGAGAACGTCCGACCGGCGAGCGAGGTCACCTATCCCGCCATCTTGGCCACCGCCGGTCTCAACGATCCCCGCGTCGGCTTCCACGAACCGGCCAAGTGGGTCGCCCGTCTGCGAGACCAGGGCCACGGCACCGGCCCGGCCGATGACCCGCGGCCGGTGCTGTTGAAGGTGGAGCTGGGAGCCGGCCACAGCGGACCGTCGGGTCGCTACGACGCCTGGCGCGACGAGGCGTTCGTGCTCGCCTGGGTGCTGGCCCAGATCGGCGGCGACGCCGACCGGCTCGGCTGAGCCGGCGCCCTGAGCCAGTGCGCTCAGGCCAGGGTGTTCAAGCCAGCGAGGAGTAGCCGCCCCGGAAGAAGATGAGCGGGGTGCCCTCGTGGGCCACGCCGAGATCGTGGACCTGGCCCACCACGATGTCGTGGTCGCCCTCGCCGTGCACGTCGAAGAGGGTGCAGTCCATCCAGGCCAGGGCGCCGGTGATGCGGGGCCCACCGAGCGGTGAGCGGTCCCAGCCGATGGCGGCGAACTTGTCGGGCTCCTTGGACGCGAACACCCGCGACACGGCCTCCTGGTCGGCGCCCAGCACGCTCACGCAGAACTGGCCGTTGTCGCGCAGCTTGGGCCAGCTCGACGAGCCGTGGCCCACGCAGAAGCCCACCAGCGGCGGATCCAGCGACACCGAGAAGAACGAGCCGATGGCCAGGCCGACGGGCTGGCCCTCGTGGTGACCGGCCACCACGCACACGCCGGTGGGGAAGTGACCCAGCACCTGGCGGAATCGCGCGCTGTCGAAGGCGGTCTCGGTCATGTGGTTCGTCTCCCGGAGTGATCTGACGGGGAGTCAGACTAGGGCAGACGAGAGCGAGACGGTGAGGCCCTCGGACGCGGCGATGATCTCACCCACCGACGTGCCGACGGCGGCGGCCCGGGCGTCGCCCAGCAAGCGGTCGATGGTGTCGTCGGAGTGGGCGGGGTCGTGGTGGAACAGCACCAGGCGCCGGGCGCCCGCCTCGGCGGCCACCCGCACCGCGTACTCCACCGTGCAGTGCCCCCAGTCGGCCTTCACGGCGAGCTCGTGGGCCTCGAACTGGGCGTCGTGGATCACCAGGTCTGCGTCGCGGCACAGCTCCAGCACCGAGGGGGCGATCTGGTTGGGATCGGCCGGCTGCTGGTGGTCGCTGATGTAGACCACCACCAGTCCGTCGATCTCCACGCGGTAGCCGTTGGTGGGGCCGGTGTGGGGCACGTCGGCCGCGGTGATCCGGGCCCGACCCCAGGTGAGCTCGGCGTCGACCAGGTCGTGGAAGGTGATGTGGCCGGCCAGCTCGTCGGGACCGACGGGGAAGAACGGCGGGCACATGAAGGTGCGGAACGCCGTGTCGATCGAACAGCCTTCGCTGCGACCGTGCACCTCGAGCGACGCCACCGGGTGGTGGAGGGGGGTGAAGAACGGCAGGCCCTGCACGTGGTCCCAGTGCATGTGGGTCACCAGGGCGAGGGCCCGGAACGGTTCGGCGGCCCCCTGGAGGCTCTCACCGTAGAACCGCAGGCCGGTGCCGAGGTCGAACACCACGGGGTCCATGCCCGGTGCCTCGAGGGTCACACAGGACGTGTTGCCGCCGTACCGGCGATTGGCATCGCAGGGACACGGCGTCGACCCCCGCACTCCCCAGAACGTGACGTTCACCATGCTGTTGCTCCTGGCGCCCCTTGTGTCAGCGAACCGTAGCCAACCGTTCACAGTCAGTCACCAGGTGTGACCCATTCCACGCGAGGGCCATGCGAGGGCCACCCGTCGACCCGCACCGGGCTACCGTCCGCCCATGGGCAACGAGGCGACCATCACCGAAGAGCGCATCAGCGCCAACGGGCTCGAGTTCGGGTACCTGGCGGCGGGGAGCGGCCCGCTGGCCCTCCTGCTGCACGGCTTCCCCGACAGCGCCTGGACGTGGCGCCACCTCCTCCCCGAGCTGGCCGGCGCCGGCTACCGGGCGGTGGCCCCGTTCCTCCGCGGCTACGCCCCCACCGCGGTGCCCGCCGACGGGCTCTACCAACCGGGGGCCATCGCCACCGACGCCAACGCCCTCCACGAGGTGCTCGGCGGCGACGGCGACGCGGTGCTGATCGGCCACGACTGGGGGGCCCTGGCCACCTACTCGGCCGCGGCCCACCAGCCCGAGCGTTGGCGTCGGGTGGTGGCCGCCGCGGTGCCACCGCCGGCCACGGTGGCGGGCGCCTTCTTCTCCTACGACCAGCTCCGCCGCTCCTGGTACATGTTCTTCTTCCAGTCGCCCTTCGCCGACATGGTCGTGCCCATGGACGACCTGGCCTTCATCGACCGGCTGTGGGCCGACTGGTCCCCCGGCCACGACGCCTCCGACGACCTGCCCCGGGTGAAGGACGCCCTGCGCGACCCGGCCAACCTCTCCGCCGCCATCGCCTACTACCGGGCCACCATCGGCTCCGGACCCCGCCACCCCGACCTCGACGCGGTCGAGACCGCCGGAGCCGGTCCCCTCCCCCAGCCCACCCTCTACCTCCACGGCGCCGACGACGGCTGCATGGGCGCCGACCTCATCGAGCCGACCCAGGTCCTGTCATCACTCCCCCACGAGGCCTCGCGGGTCGAGGTGGTGGCCGGAACCGGCCACTTCCTCCACCTGGAGCGACCGGCCGAGGTCAACCGCCTCGTGATCGACCACGTCACCGCCGGCTGACCCCACCGGGGCCCCGCCGCTGGAACCCGCGCCGCTCGCCGCGGCCGATCCGACGCGCC
>DAIMFV010000076.1:0-2192 GCA_036724365.1 Acidimicrobiales bacterium
TGAGCTTCAGCGGCGAGTACTTCGGCGACGGCGACGTCACCGACAAGCGCATGCGCAAGGCGCGCACGGCCGCGCAGCTCGAGCTGGCGCCGGTGGTCGCGCGCTTCCGGCGCAGCGAGTGGGAGACGGCGTTCGGCGCCTCCGGCACGCTGCGTGCCGTCAACGACGTGCTGCAGGCGCGCGGCGGGTCGCCGGCGGGGGTCACGCGCGGCCGCCTTGAGGGGCTGCCCCGCCGGCGCCCCCCCGCCGGCTCCCCCCCGCGGGGGCGGCAACAGCCGACGACGCACCAAGCTGCCGCAGGTGGGACCGTCGCTCGCCGCGGGCGTGGACGCCAAACGGGAGATCGCCGACGGAGACCGGTCGACCAACGCCATCAGCCGGGCGCTGGAGGCGGCCCGCCCGCACGGCCTCGAGATCATCCAGTCCCGCCCGTGGGGGGGCACCCGGGGGGAGAGCGAGGCCATCGTGGTGGGCCCCAGCGGCATCTGGGTGGTCGACGGCCTGGGCGGCACCGACGCCCCGGTGGAGAAGGGCTTCCTCGGCGGTCACGCCGGGTCCGAGCTGTTGAACGTGGTGGGCGGCCGCACGTCGATCATCGCCGGCCTGCTGTTCGACTCGCCGTTCCAGCGCGTGCCGGTGCGCGGGGCGCTCTGCTTCGAGTCGTCGGTCCCGGCGTGGTTCGACGACCCGTTCAGCCTGGCCGGGATCGCGATCACCACGCCGCGGGACCTCATCGACTCGCTGTTCACCCCGCTGCACCTCGATGCCGAAACGCGGCGCAAGGTGGCCCAGCACCTCGTGAACCGGTTCTGACCCCAGGTCGGACGGGTTCGGGTCGGCTCCCAGGATCTGGACCGCTCCCGGTCGGACCTCAGTCGCCGCCCACCAGGTCGGTGGGGTCGGTCGACGGGGCCTCCACCAGCTCCCAGGTGCGGCCCCGCCGCTCGTAGCGCCACCACCGGCCGTCGGCGGTGACGCGGAGCTGGACGTCGCCGGCGGTGACCCGGTTGGAGCGGACCTGGACGTGGACCGGGTCGATGCCGGCATCGGCGAAGGCACGGAGACCGGCCTCGACCACCGGGTCGGCCGGTCGCCAGCGGCCGTCGTCGAGGCCGGTGAACCCCTCGGCACCGGCATGCCGCCACACCGCGGCCCGGGCCGTGAGGGCGGTGGGGGTCTCCCCGGCCGCGCGGGCCAGGCCGTGGAGCGGGAGACCCTGGTCCAGCCGTCGGGCCGCCCGCCGGGCCAGGTCGGCGGAGGTGCTCAACAGCAGCCCGCTCGGTGCGCCCTCGGCCAGTTGGGCCCAGGCCCGACCGGCGGCATCGGTGGCGAGCAGGCGCAGACCCTCGGCGGGGAACGGGGCGTCGGCCGGTGGGTCGGTGGCCCATGGAGTGGGGCCGCCGGGGGCATCGGGCGGGTCGGGAAGCTCCACCGCTGGTGGCGGGTCCTGGTCCCGCCATCGTTGCCAGGCGGCGCGGGCGGTCACCCCGGGGTCGACGAGCGTGCCCCCGTCGGATCGGCGCGGGCCGGCCCCGTCTGGCCCGCGTCGATCGGTCGGGTCTTCGTCCGGGCCGCCATCCGAACCGCCGTCCGCGCCTCGGTCCCCACGGTGGCGGTCACCGCGGTGGCGTCGGGCCCGGACCGCGGCGAGGAGGGTGTCGGGTCGGCGGCCACGCAGGGTGAACAGGGCGAACGGGTCGGCATCGACCGCATCGGCCGCCAGGTAGCAGACGGCGGCGGCGTGCTTGCACGGATCGGCGTGGTCGGGGCAGGAGCAGCGCGGGTGCAGGTCCCCTGCGGTGGGCAGGATCTCCACCCGGGCGGCCCGGGCCTCGGTGACCACGCCGGGGTCCAGTTCGCGGTCGAGCAGGGCGGCGGCGTGGCCGGCGCGGGCGGCGATGGCCCCGACCAACCGGTCCCACTCGTCGTCGTCGAAGGTGCGCACGCCGATGGTGACCCGGTAGGGCAGCACCCGCGAGCCGCGCACCAGGGCGGTGATCCGGCCCGGCTCCAGTTCCAGGCGGTTCACGTGGCCCTGGCGCGCGTAGGTGCGGCCACGGGGCAGCCGGTTGGGATCGAGGTCGGCCCGCCCTTCCAGCGCGTCGATCCAGGCCTGGCCCCACCAGGTGTGGCCGAACTGGCGGGCCATCAGCCCCACCCCCGACCGTGGTCGTCGGTTCCGATGGGGTCGA
>DAIMFV010000076.1:2292-4875 GCA_036724365.1 Acidimicrobiales bacterium
TCGGAGATCCACCCCTCGCCGGAGGTCACGACCACCTCCGCGAGCGCCCGCTTGTCGGCCAACAGGGCCGACACCTTGTCCTCCACGGTTCCCTCGCACACCAGGCGGTGCACCTGGACGGGCCGGTCCTGGCCGATGCGCCACGCCCGGTCGCTGGCCTGGTCCTCGACCGCTGGGTTCCACCAACGGTCGTAGTGGATGACGTGGGTGGCGCGGGTGAGGTTGAGGCCGGTGCCGCCGGCCTTCACCGAGATCACGAACACCGGCACGTCGCCGGCCTGGAACCGGTCGACCATGATCTGGCGGGCGGCCTCCGGAACACCGCCGTGCAGGAACTGGGCGGGTCGGCCGGGCCGGTCGAGGTGCCGGGTGAGGAGGTGGCCCATGGCGCGGTACTGGGTGAAGACCAGCACCGAGTCGCCTTCGTCGCAGATGGTGTCGACCATCTCGACGGTGGCGTCGAACTTGCCGGACCGGCCGACCAGGTCTCCCGGGGTGGTCGGCTCCTGCTTCAGGAACTGGGCGGGGTGGTTGCAGATCTGCTTCAGCCCGGTGAGCAGCTTGAGCACCAGGCCCCGGCGCTGGATGCCCTCGGCCTCCTCCACCCGGGCGAGGGTCTCGGCCACCATGGCCTCGTAGAGGGTGCGCTGCTCGGTGGTGAGCGGCACCACGTCGTCGGTCTCGGTCTTGGGCGGCAGATCAGGGGCGATGTCGGGGTCGGACTTGCGGCGCCGGAGGAGGAACGGTCGGACCAGGCGGTTGAGGGCGGCTGCCGCCTCGGCGTCGCGGTCGCGCTCGACGGGTACGGCCACCCGCCGACGGAACTGGTCGAGCGGTCCGAGCAGGCCGGGGGTGGTCCAGTCGAGCAGTGCCCACAGGTCCACGAGGCGGTTCTCCACCGGGGTGCCGGTGAGGGCGAAGCGGGCCTGGGCCGGGATCTGGCGGAGGGCGCGGGCGGTGCGCGACAAGGGGTTCTTCACGGCCTGGGCCTCGTCGGCGGCCACCAGACCCCAGTCGACCGAGGCCAGCGTGGCCGCGTCGCGACGCACCACCGCGTAGGTGGTGAGCACGATCGAGCCCGGGGCCAGGTGGGTGAGCGTCCGCTCGGACCCGTGGTAGCGCAGCACGGGCACGTCGGGGGCGAAGCGGGCGGCCTCGCGGGCCCAGTTGCCCAGCACCGACACCGGGCACACCACCAGCGTGGGACGGCGGGCGGGGTCCTCGAGCGGGCCCCGCGCCAGGTGGAGGGCGAGGAACTGGACCGTCTTGCCCAGACCCATGTCGTCGGCCAGCACGCCGCCCAGGCCCAGGTCGGCCATCTCGGTCAGCCAGGCCGCGCCGTCGACCTGGTACGGGCGGAGGGTGGCGTGGAGGCCGTCGGGGGGTTGCCACCCGGCGCGGTGCTCGCCCGCGGCATGGGCGGCGAGCCGGGTCGCCAGGTCGGTGAGGGGCCCGTGGACCTCGGCGCTGACGGTCTCGTCGTCGACGGTGAGCTCGCCCCCCAGGGCCACGGCCAGGGCCTCGCCGGCCGACACGGTGCGGCGCCGGCGGAGGCGGGCGAGCCTGGCGGGATCGGCCCGGACCCACCGCCCCCGGAGGCGGACCACCCCGCGCTTGGCCTCCACCAGGGCGGCCACCTCCGCGGGGGTGAGCTGTTCACCGTCGATCGACGCCGTCCACCGCAGTTCGCAGACGCTGGTGAAGTCGAGCGTGCCGGCGCGGTCGGCCCCCACCTGTTCGGAGGTGACCACCGGCTTGAGATCGACCCCCTGGAGCACGGTGGTGGGCCAACGCACCTCGATCCCGGCGCCGGTGAGCTGATCGGCCACCGGCCCCAGCAGTTCACCCACCTCCTCACCCGTGATCGCCAGTTCGGCCGGGCGGGCCTGGTCCAGCAGCCGGGCCAGCGGGGCCCACACCCGGCTGCCCCGCCGCAGGGTCAAGAGGAGGTCGTCCTCGACCGTCGGACCGAAGCGGTCGAGCACCTCGGCCGGGGCGGCCCACAGCTCGGCGGCGTCGAGCACCAGGCTGCGGTCGGCCACGCTGCCCACCTCCACCACGGCCCGGAACCGGTCCAGCTCCAGGTCGGGGCCGTCGCCGTCGCCGTCGTCGCCGTCGCCGTCGTCGCCGTCGTCGCCGTCAGCCCGGTGGTTCGGCTGGGGTTCCTCGCCGGCGAGCTGGTCGAGGCCGGGGGCCGCCTCGAGCCGAAGGGCCACCGCGGCCTGGGCGTTGATCGACGAGGCCGCGGCCGACAGCCACCGACCCAGGTCGGCCCCCCGGTCGGACCGGTCGTCGGCCGACACCAGCCGCACCGGGGTGGAGGCGGCCACCGCGTAGGCGTCGTGGCCGGCTTCGGTGGCGGCGGCCGCGGTGCGCACGTAGGTGTCGGCGACCGCGTCCCAGAAGCGGGCCACCAGCCAGCGGGCCGAGGCGATCCGGCGGGGCGCGCTGCCGTCGATCGCCGTGGCGTGGGCGGTGGGGGGCAGCGCGTCGGCGGTGGCTTCCCGCACCAGGAGGTCGGCCGGATCGAGGGGGCCGATGCGCCAGCCGTCGATGCCCTCGTCGTCCACCATGGGCACCAGC
>DAIMFV010000076.1:4885-14185 GCA_036724365.1 Acidimicrobiales bacterium
CGGGCCCCCAGCCCGAGCGCGGCTCGCGCCACCCGGGCCCACCCGTGCACCGACGGTCCGGCCGCCGAGCCGGCCGGCAGGGCCACCAGCTCGTCGAGCACCCGGCCCAGCGGCACCACGGTGGCGGGCACGGTGCGCTGGCGGACGCTGGCCCCGGCGGGGAGCACCAGTTCCACCGTTCGGGTGAACGACGGGGGGGTGCGGGTGGGGTGCCACAGCGCCAGCTCGCCGCGCCGGGCGGGCCGCCCCGGGAGGAACACCGCCTCCAGACCGGGCTGGAGGAGCAACGCGTCGGGCCCGGCCATCCCGTCGAGGATACGGAGCCCGCATCCCGGTGCGACCGGGAGCGCAACCGGGACTGCCACCGGGACTGCCACCGGGGCTGGCCATGGAGGCGAGCCGATAGGCGAGCCGACCAGACAAGCACGGTGGGTAAACCGAGGCGCAAGCCGAGGTCCATCCACATCGACGCGACGACGGGCGACCTGTCCGCTCAGGTCCTAGCGCGGGCTGGTGGCTGGGTAGGGTGCGGGCGGCCCCGAGCGCGGCCCGTCGGCTTTGTCCCGACCCTCGCCGTGCCCGGTGCCCCGGCCAGTACCGCCCACCCCGCAACCGCCCGTTCGAGGAGCCCCACCGATGTCCACCGCACCCGTCCGCATCGCCGTCACCGGAGCCGCCGGCCAGATCGGGTACAGCCTCCTCTTCCGCATCGCCAGCGGCGCCGTGCTCGGGCCCGACCGGCCGGTCTCGCTGCACCTCCTGGAGATCACCCCGGCCCTCGGGGCCCTCGACGGCGTGGCCATGGAGCTGGAGGACTGCGCCTTCCCGCTGTTGCACTCGATCGTGAAGACCGACGACCCCGACGTGGCCTTCGGCAACGTCGACCTCGCGTTCCTGGTGGGCTCCATGCCCCGCAAGGACGGCATGGAGCGCAGCGACCTCCTGGCCGCCAACGGCGCCATCTTCACCACCCAGGGCCGGGCCCTGTCGCGCAGCGCCAGCCGAGACGTGAAGGTGCTGGTGGTGGGCAACCCCGCCAACACCAACGCCCTCATCGCCATGAACAACGCCCCCGACCTGGACCCCCGCCAGTTCACGGCCATGACCAGGCTGGACCACAACCGGGCCATGGCCCAGCTCGCCGCCAAGACCGGCACCACCGTCAACGACGTCAAGAAGATGACGATCTGGGGCAACCACTCCGCCACCCAGTACCCCGACCTGTTCCACGCCGAGGTCAACGGTCGCAACGCCGCCGAGGTGGTGGGCGATCAGTCCTGGCTGGAGGGGGACTTCATCCCCACGGTGCAGCAGCGCGGCGCCGCCGTCATCAAGGCCCGGGGTCTCTCCTCGGCGGCCTCGGCCGCCAACGCCGCCATCGACCACATGCACGACTGGGTGGCCGGCACCCCCGCCGGCGACTGGGTGTCCATGGCCGTGCCGTCCGACGGCAGCTACGGCGTGCCCGAGGGCCTGATCAGCTCGTTCCCGTGCACCACGGCGAACGGCCGGTGGGAGATCGTCTCGGGCCTGAAGATCGACGACTTCTCCCGCGCCCGCATCGACGCCAGCGCCGCCGAGCTGGCCGAGGAGCGCGACGCCGTGCAGGGCCTGGGTCTGATCTGACCGATCCGGTCCGGCCACCGGCGTCTCCGGCCACCGGACCGGCACCGGGTCACTTCAGGAACTTGCTGGTGGTGTTGTCGGCCAGGACCTTGCCGCCGGTCTGGCAGGTGGGGCAGTAGGCCACCGTGTAGGCCCGGTACGCCACGGTGCGGACCGTGTCGCCGCAGGTGGGGCACGGCTCGCCGCCGCGGTCGTGCACCGCGCTGGTGCGCTCCTTCGCCGGCCCCAGGTCGGTGCGCGCCCGCTCCTCGACCAGCGACTCGGCGATCACGGCGCCCATGGCCGCGGCCAGCCGCCCCACCTGGTCGTCGGTGAGCTTCGCCGTGCCGGCGAAGGGCGACAGCCCGGCCCGGTGGCAGATCTCGTTGGCCAGGCGGCGTCCGACCCCGGCCAGGGCGTGCTGGTCCCGTAGGAACCCGTGCAGGCGCATGGGGTGGCTCCGCAGGATGCCGGTCAGGGCGGCGGGGTCGAGGCGGTCGGCGTCGGGGCCGAGCCCGCCGACGGGTTCCTGGGTGGCCAGGTCGCCGGCCACCACCCACACCCCGGCTTTGTGTTCGGTGCCCGCCTCGGTGAGGAGCAGGGCGCGGCCGTCGGCGAAGGTCCACCGGGCGATGCCGCCCCGCGGTTTGGCGGCCTGCTTCTCGTCGGGCCGGAGCCGACCGCCCTGCATCAGGTGCACCACGAAGGTGACGGGACCGGTCCCGGCCGGACCGGCGGCGGTGGCATCGGTGTGGAGCAGCAGGTACTTGCCGCGCCGCCCCACCTCGGTGAGCCGGTGGCCGTGGGCGGTGGACGGGTCCGGCACGGCCGTCTTGAGGGCGGTGAAGGTGAGGGCCCGGAACCGGTCGACGGGTGCGCCCGCGAACTGTTCGGACAGTCGCTCGGCGTGGGCCTGGAGCTCGGGCAGCTCGGGCACCTCAGGCGTCCCCGAAGTCGGTGGTCTCCCGGACCGCGGCGAACACGTCACCGAGCCCGACCAGCACCTCCTGGGCGGCGAGCAGCGCCTGCAGGTCGCCTCCCACCCGGAGGCCCCCGGTCATGAAGGCGCGCTGGGCCGATGCCTCGCCCGTGGCGATGGCCCGGGCGGTGGGCCGGTCCTGGGCGAAGGTGACGGTGGGGGTGGCGGCCGGTCCCGCCGCCACCGCCACGGCGCCGTCGTCGAACGTCACGTGGAACACCACGGGTGGGTGGGCGTGGTCGCCGTCGATCCGCTGTTCGACCACCAGGTTCAGCCCGCGGGTCTGCTCGGCGAGTCGCTGGTGGGCACGGGCGATCTCGTGGAGCTCGCGCATCCACGCCGTCGACAGGAACTCGGCCACACCCCGACGCTAACGGGCGCCGCGGGCGTCCGGGGTGGGCCCTGGCGCGGCACTAGGTTTCGCGCCGTGACCCCGGACCCGTTCGCTCCCACCGCCGCCGCTCCGCCTGCGGACCGGTTCGACCGGGTGCCCGCCGCCCACGAGTCCACCCACGCGCCGGGCCCGGAGGAGCTGTGGTCGGAGAGCTGGTACCTCGACTTCGCCGACCCCGCAGCGGGGGTGGCCGGCTACGTCCGGCTCGGCCTGTACCCCAACCTCGACGTGGCCTGGTACTGGGCCTGCCTGGTGGGGGAGGACCGGCCGCTCGTGATCGTCATCGACCACGACATCCGTCCACCGCGCCAGGGCCTGGAGATCCGCACCGAGGGACTGTGGTGCGACTACACGGTGGAGACCGCGCTCGACCACGTGTCGGTGGGGGTGGAGGCCTTCGCGGTGGAGACCGACGATCCCACCGACGTCTACGGCGACCTGCGCGGCAACCGGGTGCCCTTCGGGTTGGACCTGGAATGGGAGACCGCCGGTGCGGTGTACGCCTACCCGGGCGTCACCCGCTACGAGGTCCCGTGTCGCGTGCACGGCGAGGTGCTCCTCGCGGGCGAGACGCTGGCCATCGACACCTTCGGCCAGCGCGACCACTCGTGGGGGGTGCGCGACTGGTGGTCGTACTCCTGGAGCTGGATGGCCGGCTGGCTCGACGACGGCACCCGGTTCCACGGCACCAGCGTCGACCTCCACGGCACGGAGCTCTACGGCACGGGGTACCTCCAGGTGCCCGACGGCCCGGGTGGGTTCCGGCGCGACGGCATCGACGTCGTGGGCCACCAGGAGCCCCTGGCCGCGTCGGGGTTGCCCGGCCCCGGTCGTTGGCAGGTGGGCGAGCTCGACCTGGCGGTGGAGCCGGTGGCGTTCGCCCCGGTGGGCCTGGGCGCGCCCGACGGCCGGTTCAGCCGGTTCCCGCGCGCCTGGTGCCGGTTCACCGCCACCGACGGGCGGACCGGGCACGGCTGGGTGGAGTGGAACCAGCCGGTCGACCAGCCGGTCACCTGACCGGCCGACTCCCGGGCCGACTCCCCGGCTGCTCGGCACCGGTCCGGTGCCGGCGGGCGATCCCCCAGAGCTGGCGAACCATGGTGACGGCGTCGTCGAGGTGGCGGACGTGGCTGCCGGCCACCGACTCCCAGCGCACGGGCACCTCCTCGATGCGCAGCCCGAGGCGGTGGGCCACCACCAGCACCTCCACGTCGAACGCGTACCCGGGCTCCGTCACGAGCGGGAAGATCGATCGGGCCGCCTCGGCATGGAACGCCTTGAAGCCGCACTGGAAGTCGCGTACCGGCACGCGTGTGACCACCCGGGCGAGCAGGCTGAAGGTCCGATGGGCGAGCGCGCCCACCGGCGTGAACCCGCTGGTGACGGCGCCCGGGGCGCGGCGCGAACCGAGCACCACGTCGGCGTGGTCCAGGGCGGCGACCACCGGTGCAAGTGCGGCCAGGTCGGTGGCCAGGTCGGCATCCATGAACACCACCCGGTCACCGGTGGCCACCGCCATCCCCGCGGCCACCGCGGCGCCCTTGCCGCGGTGCGGGCGTTCCAGCACCCGGGCCCCGGGCCGGCCGGCCAGCAGCGAGCGGGCCACCGCCACGGTGTCGTCGGTGCTGCCGTCGTCCACCACCAGCACCTCCACGTCGGTCCGGTCGCGGAGGTGGTGGAGCAGACGGGGCAGGCTGGCCGGGAGCCGTTCAGCCTCGCGGTAGGCGGGGACCACGATGGTGAGGGTCGGGCGCTGATCCCGGTCCGCGCCTCCGCCGGTCCCGCCGGTCCCGGTGGGTCCGGTGGGTCCGGTGGGTCCGGTGGGTCCGGTGGGTCCGGTGGGTCCGGTGGGGGTCACCAGCCGTTCCCGGCCACGAGCTCCACCGTCTCCAGCGAACCGAACCCTCCGAAGGCCTCCCGTCGGGTGATCCAGCCCAGCCAGTCGCCCGCTCCGGCCTGGTCCCACGGCGGCAGCCACCAGACCCGGTGGTCGTAGGGCACCACCTCGGTCCATCCCGGTCCGGGAGCGGGCAGCAGGCCGGACTGGTCGTAGATGGTGAGCACGACGTCGGCGCCCACCACGGCATCGGGGTCCTGGCCCAGGTCGGCGTAGAGCACGGGGCGGTCGCGGAGGTACCACGCCCACGGCCAGGTGGCGCTGTCGCGGGTGTCGATCACGACCCGGGGCGGATCGTCGGGCGGGGCCAGCAGGTACCGCGCCTCCACCCGGTCCCGGATCGCCACCAGTTCGGGGCTGGTCTGCACGGCCACGAGCAGGTGGTGGGGGCTGCTCGGATCCCGGTACACGGGCGGCACGGCCAGCACCACGAGCGCGGCCAGCGTGACGGCGGCGGCCCCGAGCCCGACCCGGCGGGGCGTCAACGGTGCCGGGGCGGTGACGAGCAGCCGGGGGAGCCGTCGGTACAGCGCCTCGGCGCCGAGGCCGGCCAGCAGGATGAGCGGCACGAGCGGGTGGACCACCAGCCACGGGAACCGCTCCGACGCCCACGAGTAGACGGCCAGGTTGGCGAGTGCGTGCCACACCAACAGCCCGCGCACCGGGTCGGGGCGGCGCACCGCCACCACCAGCCCGGCGCCGGCGAGGAGCAGGATCGGCCACTCGTAGCCGGCGAGGATCGCCAGGTAGTACGGCCACGGCTGGGAGCCGCGGTTCACCGGCTGCTGCGACAGCCAGTAGCTGATGCCGTCGAATGCGCCGGCGCCGATGCCGCCGAGGTCGGTGAAGCCCACGCTGAACAGCAACGAGAAGGTGAAGGCGAACGCCACCACACCCTGCACCAGGGCCCGGGGGCCCGGCGCGAGGAAGGCGCTCCAGGCCCGGGCGGCGGGCGGCGTGGTCCGGCCCCGTCGGCGGTCGGTGAGCTCCAGCACCATCAGGGCGCCCACGTAGACGCCCAGCACCGCGACCACGATGAACGACGTCTCCTTGATGGCGAAGGCGGCGGCCAGGACCGCGCCCAGCACCGGCGGGTGCCAGGTGGCCGGCTGCCGCAACCAGGCGACCACGAGGAGCACCAGGGCCAGCTCGGCCACGGCGAACGGCAGGTCCTCGCGGCCGAAGCGCGAGAAGTAGAGCATCGAGGGCGACACGCACAACAGGGCGGCGGCGGTGATCGACCCCACGTTGCCGAGCCACCGCCGGGTGGCGCCGGCCAACGCCACCAGCGCGGTGCCGCACAGGGCGGCCAGCAGTCTGGCGGTGGCCTCGGACTCACCGAGCACCCGGAAGAACCCGGCGGTCACGAAGAACCGCAACGGCCCGTGGTAGACGGGGTCGTAGGTGTAGGGCTCGCCCTCCAGCAGCCGCCACGCCCACCACGCATCGAGGCTCTCGTCGTGGTGCATGGGCCGGTCGCCCAGGTGCACCAGCCGGAGCACGGCCGCCACCACCACCAGGATGACCAGCACCGGAGCCCACCAGGCCGGTCTCGGCCCCGCACCCGGGGCGGGGGGCGCCGGGCGCCGGGGACTGGTTGGAGGCTCGATCGGGGCGACGATAGTGTCCGCCCCCACCGTGAGGGACCGACCGGGCCGGGCGACGAGGCAGGGAGCACCAGGTGACACGTGACCACGTCGCCGTGGTGGTGGTGGGCGCCGGGCCGTGCGGGATCGGCTGCGTGCGCGAGCTCCACCGCCTGGGCGCGGCCTCACCGGACCGGGTGCTGGTGCTCGAGGCCGCCGACCACCCTGGTGGTCTCGGCGCTTCGGTGGTCGACCAGGCGGGGTTCACCTGGGACCGGGGCGGCCATGTGGTGTTCAGCCACCACGGCGAGTTCGACCGCCTGCTGCTCGACGTGCTAGGCGACGAGGTGCTGCACCACGACCGCTCGTCGTGGGTGTTGGCCGACGGGGCCTGGGTGCCGTACCCGTTCCAGAACAACCTGCACCGGCTGGGCCCGGAGGGCGCGCGGGAGTGCCTCGTGGGCATGATCGAGGCGGCCGGCTCCCGGCCCGCCCAACCGGCGGGCGGCCACGGTGTCGGCGGAGACGGGGACGGGGCCGGGGAGCCGAGCTTCGCGGCGTGGATCCAGGCCACCTTCGGGCCGGGGGTGGCCCGACGGTTCCTCACCCCGTACAACACCAAGGTCTGGGCCACCGACCCCGCCGACATGGGTGCCGGCTGGATCGCCGAGCGGGTGAGCGTGACCGACTGGCGCACGGTGCTGGCCAACACGTTGGCCCGTCGCGACGACCTCGCCTGGGGTCCCAACAACCGGTTCACGTTCCCGGCGGTCGGCGGTACCGGCGAGATCTGGGCCCGCGCCGCCGCCCCGCTCGCGCCGCTGATCCGCTACGGCGTTCCGGTCGAGCGGGTGCACGCGGGCGAGCGATGGGTGGAGGCCGGAGGCGGTCGCACCTCGTTCGACCACCTGGTCACCACCATGCCCCTCGACCTGCTGGTGGCGCGCACCGTCGACGCCCCCGACGAGGTGCGCGAGGCGGCCGCGATGCTGGTGCACAACACCGTCCACGTGGTGGGCGTGGGCGTGGAGGCCCCGCTGGTCGACGACCGCTCGTGGCTGTACTTCCCCGACCCCGAGGTGCCGTTCTACCGGGCCACCAACTTCGCCAAGTACTCGCCGGCCAACGTGCCCGGCGCCGACACGGCCCGCTACTCGAGCTGGATGTGCGAGGTGGCGTCGTCCGCCACGCACCCCCGCACCCTCGACCACATCGGACCCGACGTGGTCGATGCGCTGCGGCACACCGGCCTGGTGCCCCCCGACGCGCCGATCGCCTCGCTGCACGTGGAGGAGCTGCCCTACGCGTATCCGGTGCCCACCCGGGGCCGCGACGCGGCGCTGGCCGTGGTGCAGCCCTGGCTCGACGCCCGGGGCATCTACGCTCGCGGCCGCTTCGGCACCTGGCGCTACGAGATCGGGAACATGGACCACGCCGTGAAGATGGGCATCGACGTGGCCCGCCGGATCGTGTCGGGAACCGCCGAGGAACTGGTGTGACCGGCGGAGCCCCCGGCCCGGCCGGGTCACCGGTCGACCTCACCGTGGTGCTCCCCGCCTACAACGAGCCGGGCATCGAGCGGGTGGTGCGCGAGGTGGTGGCGCTCGTGGACGCCCTGGTCCCCGGCCGGGGCGAGGTGGTGGTGGTCGACGACGCCTCCACCGACGACACCCCGGTCACGCTGGCTCGCCTCGCTGTGGAGCTGCCCACCCTGACCGTGCTTCGCCAGCCGGTCAACCAGGGCCACGGTCCGGCCTTGATCCGGGGGTTCGGTGCGGCTCGGGGGGCCTGGATCGGCCACCTCGACACCGATGACCAGATCCCCACCGCCGAGCTCGGACGGCTCTGGGACGCCCGGGACGGGGCCGACCTGGTCCTGGGCAGCCGGGTCCACCGTCACGACCCCCGGCACCGCCTGGTGCTCACCGCCTTCACCCGGACCCTGATCGGGCGCCTCGCCGGGACCTCGGTGCACGACGCCAACGTGCCGTGCAAGCTCTTCACCCGCGAGCTCTGGGACGAGGTGGCCCCGCTCGTGCCCGCGGACACGTTCGCCCCCAGCCTGGCCCTGGTGGTGGTGGCGTTCCGCCGGGGGCGCGCGGTTCGCGTCCTCGAGGTCCGCCACCAGGCCCGGCTGGAGGGCGAGACCACCCTGCGCCCCGCCCGGCTCGCCCGGGCGGTGGGTCGCTCCACCCTCCAGACGGTGGCGGTGGCCCGGCGCTGCTGACCTGCCGGTCACCGCCGGTGGCCTGCCCTTCCTTCCAGGTGGTTCGGGGCGCTAGCATCCCTCAGGACGTGTCTGGCCTGCAGCCACGTCGCACGATCTCGATGGAGCGGGCCAGATGGCAGACCAACAGCAGCGATCAGGGTGGATCCAGGTCTCACTCGTGGCCGCGCTCGCCCTGGTGGCCCTGCTCATCAGCTCCTTCGCCGGTGGCGCGGCCTCCGGGCAGTCGCCCGAGCCCACGCCCACCGTCGATCCGTGCGTGACCCCCTCGCCCACCACCAGCACCACGCGGCCGGCCAGCTCCACCCCTGCGTCCACCAGCACCACCGACACCACGGCGCCGTCCAGCTCCCCCCCCACCGAGACGCCCACGGCCAGCCCCACCGTCACCCCCACGGCCACGGCGACCGCCACCCCCACGGCCACGGCCACGGCGACCCCCACGGCCACGCCGACTGCGACCCCCACGGCGACGCCCACGGCCACGCCGACGGCGACGCCGACGGCGACCCCCACGGCCACGCCGACTGCGACCCCCACGGCCACGCCCACCGCGCAGGCACCCACGCCGACGCCCACGCCCACGCCCCCCCCCACCGCGGCCGGCACCGC
>DAIMFV010000077.1:0-14094 GCA_036724365.1 Acidimicrobiales bacterium
TCGACCCCCACGCGCTCACCATCGGCTTCGCCCGCCGCTTCGCCACCTACAAGCGGGCCAACCTGCTGCTCGCCCAGGCCGAGCGCCTCCAGGCCCTGCTGCTCGACGGCGAGCGGCCCGTGCAGTTCGTGTTCGCCGGCAAGGCGCACCCCGCCGACGACGCCGGCAAGGAGATGATCCGCCAGATCGTGGCCTTCGCCCGGGACCTGGGCGTCCGCCACCGGTTCGTGTTCCTCGACGACTACGACATCGCCGTGGCCCGCACCCTGTACCAGGGCGCCGACGTCTGGCTGAACACCCCGCGGCGCCCCCACGAGGCGTGCGGCACCAGCGGCATGAAGGCCGCCCTCAACGGCACCCTCAACTGCTCGATCCTCGACGGGTGGTGGGACGAACTGTTCGACGGCGAGAACGGCTGGGCCATCCCGTCGGCCGAGGACGTCGAGGACGAGGCCGAGCGGGACCGCCTGGAGGCCGACGCCCTGTTCGACCTGCTCGAACGCCAGGTGGTGCCGCTGTTCTTCGACCGGACCGGTGGCCCCGGTGCCGCCCCCCGGGGCTGGTTGCGGCGGGTCAAGCACGATCTCGCCTCGCTGGGTCCGGCCGTGGTGGCGTCGCGCATGGTGCGCGACTACGTCACCGACCTCTACGAACCCACGGCGGCCGGCGCCGACCAGCTCACCGCCACCGACGGGTCGCTGGCCCGTGATCTGGCGGCCTGGAAGCTCCGGGTGCTCGACGGGTGGGCCGGCGTGGCCGTCGGCGAGGTCACGGCGAGCGAGGAGCCCGTGGGGCTCGGCACCACCCGCACCGTGCAGGTCACCGTGACCCTGGGGTCGCTCACCGCGGCCGACGTGGCGGTGCAGCTCGTGCACGGCACCGTGGGCCAGGGCGACGAACTGCTCGGCCCCGAGGTCACCGACCTGGAGCCGGTGGAGGGCTCCGGCACCGATGGGCACGCCGTGTACGGGGGGTCGATCCTGTGCACCCGGCCCGGCCGCTACGGCTTCACCGTGCGCGTGGCCCCCACCCACCCCGGCCTCAGCACCCCCCTGGAGCTCGGTCTCCTCTCCTGGGCCTGACCGTTGGGTCAGACTGACCCGATGATCACTTCACGACGAACCCGAGCCACCCTCGCCGCCGCCATCTTGGTGGTGGGCCTCAGCGCCTGCGGCAGCGACGACTCCGACGACGGCGACACCACCACCACCACCGAAGCCGAAGCCGCCTCCACCACGAGCGGCGCCGACAGCGACGAGAGCACCCCCACCGAGGGCGACGACTCGGGCGACGACGCCGAGGCCATGGCCCGGGCCGAGGCCGCCAACGTCACCATCGACGACCTGCCCGACGGCTGGACCGCCACGCCCCCCGGAGACGACTCGAACAACGTGTTCGACACCTGCGGCGAGGTCGACATCGAAGCGGTCACCGTGGCCAAGGCCCGCTCCGACCAGTTCGAGACCCAGGCCGACGACGGCGGCCAGATGACCATCTCCAGCACGTCGGGCGTGCTCACCGGCGAGGACGAGGCCACCGCCCTGGTCGACCAGTTCACCGACGAAGCCTTCGCCACGTGCGTCGCCGACGCCCTCCGGGACGAGCTCGGCGCCGCCCAGGTGGAAGGCAGCCTCGCCGCCGCCGCCTCCGACGAACTGCCCGACGTGGCCGATCAGGTCGGCGCCCTCAGCGGCACGTTCACCATCACCGATCCCACGGCCGGCGACACCATCGAGCTGAAGGCCGCGGTGGTGGCCATCCGCACCGGCGACCTCGTCACCACCCTGACGGTGGCCACCATCGACACGGCCGGCGACGGCGACCTCTTCGAGTCGCTGGTCGGGACCGTGGCCGAGCGCCAGGCCGGCTGAACCAGCGCAGCAGGGCCCCGGCTACCGCCCCGTGAACCGGGCGTGGCCGGGGCCGTGCTCGCGGAAGCTGTCCACGCCGATGCGGGCGTCGTCGGTACGGAAGACCTCCACGAACAGGTCCTGTTCGAGGTCGAGGCCGTGGGCGAGGCTGCCCTCCAGCCCACGGTCCACGGCCACCTTGGCCAGCGCCTGGGCGGCCACCGCCCCCTCCGCGAAGGTACGGGCCCAGGCCAGGGCCTCCTCGTACAGCTCCTCGGGCTCCACCACCCGGTCGACCAGCCCCATGGCCAGGGCCTCGTCGGCACCCACCTGGCGACCGCTCAAGATGAGGTCCTTGGCCCGGGCCGGACCCACGAGCCGGGGCAGGCGCTGGGTGCCGCCACCCCCCGGGATGATGCCGAGCAGGATCTCGGGCTGACCGAACCGGGCCCGGCTGGAAGCCAGGCGGAAGTCGCAGGCCAGGGCCAGCTCGCACCCACCACCGAGGGCGAAGCCCGACACCGCGGCGATGGTGGCCCGGGGAATGGCCGCCACGGCGTTCAGCGCATCGAGGAACAGCCCGCCGATCTGCCGGGCCTCGTCGGGCCCGGCGAACTCCGAGATGTCGGCGCCGGCCGCGAACACCCGGTCTCCCCCGGTGACCACCACGGCGCCCGGCGGCGTCTCGGTGAGGTCGTCGGCCACCGCCCGCAGCTGGCGGAGCAGCTCCGACGACAGGGCGTTCACCTTGGGGTTGGCGAGCCGGACGACGGCCACGCCATCGGCCCGCCGCTCGACGGCGACCAGGGCTTCGGAGGACTCGGTCATCCGTCGACCCTAGTTTTTCGGTCCCTCCAGCACCCGATCGGCGGCCGACCAGGGGTCGAGGCGACCCTCCACCACGGCCCGTTCCAGGTCGGCCCGGCCGGCCTCGCCCAGCAGGTGCTCGGCGCGGGCCCGGATGCGCTGCTCCACGATCAGGGCGAGCTCGTCGCGCACCCGGTGGTGGCGGCGCCGCTCGAGCTCTCCCGTGCCCTCCAGGTGGGCCCGGTGGGCCACGATCGCATCCCACACGTCGCCGGCCCCGTCGCCCGTGGTGCCCACCGCCGACACCACGGGGGGCCGCCACCTGCCGTGGCCCGAGCCGGTGAGGTCCAACATGGACTCCAGGTCGCGCCGGGTGAGGTCGGCGCCGGGCCGGTCGGCCTTGTTGATCACGAAGACGTCGGCGATCTCCATCAGGCCCGCCTTGTTGGCCTGCACCCGATCTCCCCAGCCGGGGTTCACCACCACCACCGTGGTGTCGGCGGCGCCGGCCACGTCCACCTCCACCTGGCCCACGCCCACCGTCTCGATCAGCACCCAGGGGAAGCCGGCCACGTCGAGCACCCGGACGGCCTCGGGGGTGGCCAGCGCCAGCCCGCCGAGATGGCCGCGGGTGGCCATCGAACGGATGAACACCCCGTCGTCCAGGGCGTGCTCGCCCATGCGGATCCGGTCACCCAGGATGGCGCCACCGGTGTAGGGCGACGAGGGGTCGATGGCGAGCACGGCGATGCGCTCGCCCCGGCCCCGCACCGCGGCCACCACGGCGCTGGTGAGGGTGGACTTGCCGGCTCCCGGCGCCCCGGTGAGCCCGACCGTGTAGCCCGCCCCGGCCAGGGGGTAGACGACCCGCCCCACCTCGTGGGCCGGGCGACCGCCCCGCTCCACCACCGACAGGAGGCGAGCCAGGGCGGTCCGGTCGCCGGAGCGGGCGGAAGCCACGAGCGCGGCGTGATCGGCCATGGACGGCGACGGTACGCCGATCAGAGCGAGACCGCGGACTCCGTCTCGGCCACGCCGTACTGCTCCACCGCCGTGACGCCGGGAACGCGGTCCTTCAGGATCCGCTCGACCCCGGCCTTGAGGGTGACGGTGGACGCCGGGCACGACACGCATGCCCCGGTGAGCTCCACCGTGACCACGCCGGTCTCGAGGTCGATGCCCTTGAGGAAGATGTCGCCACCGTCGGCCTGGATGGCCGGGCGGATCACCTCGAGCGTGCGACGGACCTGATCTTCCACGTCTCTCCTTTGTAGGGCGGGGCCATCTTCGCGTGCCCGCCCGGGGCGGCGAAAGCCTCGACTGCTCTCAACGCCGCCGGGGGTCCGCCTGTTCCCGTCCGCCTGTTCCCCGGGCGCCCGGCCGGACGTTGCCCCACGCGCCGGGTTCTGGAAGGCTCCCCCGGATGCTGGCCACCCGGGTGCTGGCCCACCAGGGAGGATGGGACGAGATCTTGATGGTGATCGCCCCGCTCGCCCTCTTCTGGCTGCTCCTGCGCACCGCCAACCGTCGCCACGCCCAGAGCCAGCCCACCGACCAGCACACCGACCAGCACACCGACCCGCCGCCCGGCGACGCCCGCTCCGACGGGCGGCCCTGAGCCGGTGCCGGTCACCGAACGCACCCTCCACGTCGACCACGACGAGCTCGTCGCCCTGCGGCGTCCCCACGACGACCTGGTGCTGGAGCGGGCCGACGGGCCCGACCGGTGGGTGTGTGCCGAAGGCCCGTTCACCCGCTACGAGCGGCGGCTCGCCGTGGAGCCCGACGGCGACGGTCGCCACGTGGTCACCGAGCGCGTCGAGTGGGAACTGGCGATCCCCATCTGGGGTCGGTTGTTCCGACCACTGGTGGCCAAGCTGTTCAGCGCGCGGGAGCTGGTCGTCGACGGCGACCCCGATGCACCGGCGCCGCGACCGCCGTGGTGGTCGCCACCCGATCGACTCGACGCCCGGGCCAGCGCCATGGTGGCCCGGCTCTGCGCCCTGTCCCTGGTCACCGGCTACCTGGGCACCGTCCTCACCCAGACGATCACCTTCGCGGCCGACGAGTTCGGGGCCACCAAGAGCGCCCAGGGCGCCACGCTGGCCAGTGCCCGGGCGGGCGTGGTCCTCTCGCTGGTGATCATGACCATCGCGGACCGGCGCGGCCGACAGCGGCTGATGGTGGTCTGCACCATGGGCGGCATCCTGGCCGCTTCGCTCGGCGCGCTGGCCCCCAACCTGGCCGTGCTGGGCGCTTCGCAGTTCCTGTCCCGGTCGTTCTCCACCGCGCTCACCCTGCTCATCGCGGTGGTGGCGGCCGAGGAGATGCCCGCGGGGGGTCGTGCCTACGCCGCCAGCGTCATCGCCATGACGGGAGCGCTGGGGGCCGGCGGCGCGGTGCTCCTGTTGCCGCTGGCCGACCTGCACCCCAGCGCGTGGCGGATCATCTACGTCGCCCCGCTCCTGGTGCTGCCGTTCTTCGTGCGACTCGGGACCCGGATACCCGAGAGCCGTCGGTTCATGCGCCCCCACGCCCGGGTCACCATGGCCGGCCACCGCGGCCGCCTGGCCCTCCTCGGTACCTCCACCTTCCTCGGTGTGCTCTTCCTCGCACCGGTCACGCAGTTCCAGAACGAGTACCTCCGCGAGGAGCACGGGTTCACCGCCCTGGCCATCACGATCTTCACGATCTGCACCAACACCCCGGCGGGGATCGGGATCGTGGTCGGCGGACGACTCGCCGACCAACGGGGGCGCAAGCTGGTGGGAGCCGTCGGCACGTTCGGTGGCGGCCTGCTCCTCGCCGGCGCCTTCCACGTGAGTGGCGTGTGGCTGTGGCTGGCCTGGGTCCTGGGCGCCATCGTGGCGGCGATGACCGTGCCCGCCCTGGCGGTGTACGGGCCCGAGCTGTTCCCCACCGCCCTGCGGGGCCGCGCCAACGGCATCATCACCCTCACCGGGGTCATCGGCGGGGCCATCGGCCTGTCGCTCGCCGGACGCCTGGCCGACCACTACGGACGCATCGGACCCGGCATCACCATGCTGGCCGCCGGGCCGGTGCTGGTGTCGGTGCTGGTGCTGACCCTCTACCCCGAGACCGCCCACCTCGAGCTCGAGGACCTGAACCCCGAGGACGCCGCCTACCTGCGTCCGGCCGGGTGACCGGCCTCGATCAGAGGGCGTGCACCCACGCCGCCACCACCGAGCAGATCTCGTCGTCGGCGCCCTTGACGTCGTGGCGGCCGCCGGCGATCCAGTGGTGGCTGACGGGCCCCGGGATGGCGGCGGTGGCCGCTTCCAGCTCGGCGGGCGACCCGAACGGGTCCCGGTCGCCGCTCACGAACAGGCACGGCACCGTGAGCTGCGGGAAGTGCTCGGTGCGCAGCCGGTCGGGCTTGCCCGGCGGGTGGAGGGGATAGCTCAACAGGACCAGCCCGGCCGCGGGCAGGCCCTCGGCCACCGCCATCGAACACATGCGACCGCCCATGGATCGACCGCCGAGCACCAACCGCCCGGGCGCCACCCGGGTGCTGCGGCACAGCTCGGCCGCGTCGGCCACCAGCGACGCGATCAGCTTGGGGGCCCGGTCCGGGGCCCGCCGGCCCTCCTTGCGGTACGGGAAGTCGACGCGCCCCACGGGCAGTGGGGCCAGGGCCTCGTCCAGTGCCAGCAGGGTGTGGTGGTCGCGGTCGCTTCCCGCCCCCGGGGTGAGCAGCACCGCACCTGCCGCACCGACCTCGGGCCTCACCATCGGCGGAACGTACACCACCGACGTGGCCCGGACGCCCGTCGGCAAGCGCCGGACGGGCTCACACCCCGGCGAGCAGGATCCGCCGGGCCTCGGTGAGCTCGGCGATCCGGACCGCGGCATCCGCGGCGGCTCCACCGTGGTCGGGGTGGGCGGCCCGCAGCAGGTCCCGGAAGCGGCGCTGAACGACCTCGCGCTCCACCGCCGCGGACGAGAGACCGAACACGCCGAGGGCCCAGAGCAGCGGGTCCCGACCGCCGAGCGTGGTCCAGTCGGTGGTGCCACGGGCATCGCTCAGGTGGGCCACGAGGCGAGGCCCCACCGGTCCGCGCCAGTGGATGGAACGACGGATGGCGCGGAACACACCCGACCGGTGCTCGTCGTCCACCCGTCCGGCGGCGTAGACCGCCCCCAGGACGTTGGGGGCCGCCGCGCCGCGGGCGTCGATGTCGAAGCGGAGCTCCTCGCCGCTGCCCTCCAGCCGGTGGCGGTAGGGGTTGAGGCCGACCCGGTCCTGTTGGAGGCGGTGCCGCAGCCGCGGCTGGGCGATCCGCCGGCCGGCCTCGACCTCGCGGGTGAGGGCCACCAGCTCGGGGATCAGGTCGGGGTCGACCTCGCCGATGAACGCGGCCACCACCCCACCCAGCAAGAGCCCGCCGAAGCCGGGGCTGGGGGCGGTGGGCAACAGGGTGGTGCCCAGGGCCACCCGACGGGTGGGCGCTATCGGCCGGGAGTGGAACACCTCCAGCTCGGCCAGCAGCATCGGGACACGCTACCGCCGGGTGTTCAGATCCAGCCGCGGACCCGGTCGCGCAGGTGGCTCGCATCCTCGCTGATGCGCTCGGACCAGGTCAGCGCCACGCCGTCCTCGTCGACCCCGTCCTCGTCGTCCTCCGGGGCGGCATCATCCGGTGCGTCGTCAGCGGGTTCGTCACCTGGTTCGTCACCCGGTTCCTCGTCATCCGGTGCGGGTGGGTCCGCGAGGGCCGGATCGCCATCGAGCAGGGCGCGCAGCTCGGTGAGGTCGTGTTGCAGGGCCGTCCACTCCGTGGCCGCGAACCCGTAGGGCACCGCCAGCTCGCCGATGGTGGCGGCCACCGCACCCACCCGGTCGGCGAGCTTGGCGTCGTGGGGCGCCGTCACCAGGCGGTCGAGCACCAGGTACAGGTCGGACAGCGCCTCGTTGGCGGCGAGGCCGTCGCCCCCGGCGTCCTCGCTCTGGTCGTCGGCCAACGCCTCGAACAGGGTGTCGATGAGCAGTGACACCTCGTCCTCGTCGGCGGCCGCCACCAGCAGCTCACCGTCGTCGCTCCAGGCGTGGGTCAGCCCCCGGAGGATCAGCTGGGCGTCGAGCTCGGCCGCTGTCTCGGCGTCGAGGTCCTCGATCTCGAAGGCCACCTGCTCCTCGGCGTCGGCCAGATCGTCGACGTCGTGACCCTCGACGGTGGCGATCAGGGCATCGACGGCCTCCTCGAACTCCGCCGGCACCACCAGGGCTCCCGACTCCCACATCCGCCGGATCCCGGCCTGCTCGAGCATGCCCTCGAGGGACACCTTCAACTGGTTGCCCCACCCCTCGAGCTCGTAGCCCACCCGGTCGCCCTCACCGACGGGCACGCCCACCGGGCCCGGGGCCGGGTCACCCTCGTCGCCGGCGCCGGCCGGGACCGGGACCGGGTCGTCGCTCAGCACCACGTCGCAGTCGATGCACCGACGGACCGATGCCACGTACTGGGCACCGCATGCAGGACAGCTCCGAGTGGCCATCGCAGAAGCTTGGCACGCCCCCGCTCAGAGGCCCTCCACCACGACCGGCCGGCCGAGCACGTCGGCCAACAGATCGACGCGCTCGGAGGCCGCGAACAGCTCCAGAGCCAGGTCGGCATCGGCCCGGACGGGGACGGCCCCCACCACCAGGGCTCCGTCCCGCTCGGTGACCCGGATCCCGGCCACCAGGCCTCCGTGGGAACGGTCGAGACCGATGGCCACCCGAAGGATCCCGGCCAGGGCGCGCACCAGCTCCCGCCGGTCCGTGCTCAGGGCCGCCCACTCGGGGTGCGACGGCTTGGGGGCGCTCCGCCGGTGGTACCGGGCCACCTGCGCCACCAGCTCGATCTCACCGTCGGTGAAGCCCACGAGCCGGTCGGAGTTCCGGATCACGTAGTAGCTGTGCTTGTGGTGCTGGCTGTGCGACACGGTGAGGCCCACGTTGGCCAGCAGAGCACCGGCCTCGAGCAGGGAGCGGGCCTCGGCACCCAGGCCGTGCAGGGACCGGGTGGCATCGAACAGCTCGAGGGCCAGCCGGGCCACGCGCTCGGAGTGGACGGGGTCGTCGTCGAACGCGGTCATCAGGTCGACCACGCTGCGGCGGGCCACGTCGCGCAGGTGCGGGATCTCGCCGCCCCGGGTCCGGGCGACGGTGTCGAGGAACAGGCCCTCGCGCAGGGCGTACTCGCTGATCACGAACTGCTTCACCGCGAAGCGTCGCAGCACCCCCTCCAGGACGAGGGCACCGGCGAGGATGATGTCGGACCGCTTGGGGTCGAGGTCGGGCAGGTCGCCCGTGGTCCCGCGCTGCCGGGCCGCCACCAGGGCCTCGACCACGGTGGTGGCCTGCTTGCGCTTGAGCACGGCCCCGTTGAGCGTGCGCAGCGGCTCCTCCCCGGCGAGCCCGCGGGCCAGGCGCACGACCTGCTCGGCCGTACCCGACGAGGCGGCCACCACCGAGAACCCGTGCCGGCGCACGGGCCGGTCGAACGACGACAGCAACTCGTCGACGTGGCGCCGGCACGACTCCACGGCTGACGGGTGCAGCGACTCGCCGGGGAAGAACCGGTTGGAGAGCCGAACGGCTCCCAGCTTGAGGCTGGTGGACGCCCGCACCTCGCCCCGGTGACCGAGCAGCAGTTCGGTGGATCCGCCACCGATGTCGAACAGGAGCAGCGGGGTGTCGTAGAGCTCCAGGGCCTGGAGCACGCCGAGGTGGATGAGGCGGGCCTCCTCCACCCCCGAGATCCCCTCCCCCTCCCCCCCAGCCTCGGCCCGGGCCCGGTCCAACAGGTCCCGCCGGTTGGCGGCCTCGCGCACCGCGCTGGTGGCCACCGCCCGGAGGGGGGCGTCGTAGGTCTCGGCGATCCGCCGGAACCGGTCCAGGGCGGCCACGGCCCGGTCGATGGCCTCGGGCGAGAGGGCATCGAGGTCGCCGGACCGCGAGGTGGCCTGGCCGAGCCGCACCATCTCCTTGACCCGGGTGAGCACCTCGAACCGGTCTCCCTCGGTGGGGCGGGCCACCACCAGGTGCAGCGAGTTGGTGCCCACGTCCACGGCAGCGAGCGCTCCGGCCATCGCGCGCACGCTACCCGTCACCGGCGAGGGCACCGACAGCCCGGGCTCCAGGGCCAGGGCCAGGAGCAGGGCCAGGAGCAGGGCTCCAGGGCCAGGACCACCGATCAGCCAACTAACATCGCCGGATGCCCGACAAGCAGGTCCCCACCCGAAACCTGGCCATGGAACTGGTCCGGGTCACCGAAGCTGCCGCCCTCGCCGCCTCCCGCTGGGTGGGCCGGGGAGACAAGGAGGGGGCCGACGGTGCAGCCGTCGACGCCATGCGCCTGGTGCTCGGCACCGTGCCCATGGATGGCGTGGTCATCATCGGTGAGGGCGAGAAGGACGAAGCCCCGATGCTCTACAACGGCGAGCGCATCGGCGACGGCACCCCGCCCCAGACCGACATCGCGGTGGATCCCATCGACGGCACCACCCTCACGGCCCTGGGTCGCGGCAACGCCATCGCGGTGATCGCGGTCTCCGAGCGGGGCACCATGTACGACCCCGGTCCCTGCGTGTACATGGAGAAGATCGCGGTCGGCCCCGAGGCGGCCCACGCCATCGACATCACCGCCACCCCCACCGAGAACCTCAGCGCGGTGGCCAAGGCCCTGGGCAAGCGGGTCACCGAGGTCACCGCCGTGGTGCTCGACCGCCCCCGCCACGAAGAGCTCATCGGCGAGATCCGCCAGACCGGCGCCCGCATCCTGCTCATCCCCGACGGCGACGTGGCCGGTGGCATCGCCACGGCCTGGCCCGAGTCCGGGGCCGACGTGCTGTTCGGCATCGGCGGCACCCCCGAGGGGGTGATCACCGCGGCGGCGCTCAAGTCCATGGGCGGTGCCATCCAGGGCCGGCTGTGGCCCCGCAACGACGAGGAGCGCCAGGCCACCATCGACGCCGGGTACGACCTCTCCGAGGTGCTCGACGCCGAACGCCTCGTGGCCGGCGACAACTGCTTCTTCGCCGCCACCGGCATCACCGACGGCGAACTGCTCAAGGGCGTGCGCTACACCAGCCAGGGAGCATCCACCCAGTCTCTGGTCATGCGCTCCAAGTCGGGCACCGTCCGCCTGGTGGAGGCCCAGCACAAGCTCGAGAAGCTCCAGGAGTACTCGAGCATCGAGTTCAGCTGATCCGCCCCGCCTGGCGGGTCGTGGCTCAGGAGTAGCCGATCCAGGCTCCCTGGGCGGCCTCCACGATCGACGGGTCGAGGATGGTCGACGGGCGCACGGTCACGCGCTCGCGGGCGACGTCGGGCGGGAAGACCTGTGCCGCCCGCAGCACGTCGCCGGTGAGGAAGCGCACCTCGAGGCGGGGGTCCACCACCGGCACGGGGCCCACCAGGGGTGCCCCGCTGCGGTCGGGTGGTGCCGGCTGGGCCAGGTGGAAGCCCCAGTCACCGAAGCTCGGCACGTCGACGTGGTACGGCGTGGGCGCCCAGCCGGCGGCCTCCAACGTGGCCTCGCAGGTCCAGAACGCCTCCGGGGCGAAGAACGGTGAGCCGCACTGCACCACCAAGGCCCCGCCGGGGGCCAGGACCTGGCGGACCAGGCCGTACAGCTCCACGGAGTAGAGCCGGCCGAGCGCCGGCGTGTCGGGGTCGGGGAAGTCGGCGATCACCGCGTCGTAGCGGCGGTCGTCGGAGCGGGCGTGCGCCCGCACCCACGTGAAGGCGTCGGCGTTCACCACCTCCACCCGCGGGTCCCGGCACGCGCCCCCGTTGAGGGCCCGCCGCTCGGGCACCTCCTCCGCCCTCGCCGTGACCCCGGGGGCCAGCTCCACCAGGGTGACGTGCTCCACCGACGGGTGCCGCAGCACCTCCCGGACGGCCACGCAGTCGCCGCCACCGAGCACGAGCACCCGACGGGCCGACGTGAGCGAGATCACCGGGTGAGCGAGCGACTCGTGGTAGCGGTGGGAGTCGACGCTGGACAGCTGGAGATCACCGTCCAGGAACAGCCGGGTGTCGATCACGCCGCCAGGGTGCACCCGTCGGGTCACGATGATCTCCTGGATCGCACTCTCGCGCCGGGCCACGATCGGGTCCCGGTAGAGGCGCTGGCGTCCGTTGTCGGTGACCCGGTCGGCCGATGCCGCCACCAGGATCAGACCCACCGACGCGGCCGCGACGGTGACCACCACAATCCCGGTCCGGCGCGAGGGAACGATCACCGCCACCGCGGCCGCCATGGCCACGTTGACCACGGCCACCACGATGGTGCCGTCGACCAGCCCCAACCACGGCCGGATCACGAACCCGAACGCCACCGCCCCGACCAGGGCGCCGAAGTAGTCGGCCGCGGTGAAGGCCGCCACCACCGTGGCCGCCTTCTGCTCCGCCAACCGGTCGTTGAGGGCCGCCAGGAGCGGCATCTCCGCGCCGATGCACGCACCGAGCACGAACGCCACGGCCAGCAGCGGACCCCAGAACGCATCGAGGCTGGCCCAGGTCCAGTAGAGGATGGGTGCCGACGCGGCACCCATCACGGCCAACAGGCACTCGACCCCCACGAACGCGGTCACCGGCCGCCGCGCCAGCCGACCACCCGTGGTGGCACCCACCCCCATGCCGAACATGGCCGCGCCCAGCACCACGGCGTTGGCCCGCTCGGTGGAGCCGACCGTGACCGTGCCCAACAGCATCAGCCCCAGCTCGTAGGCCCCCCCCGCCCCGGCGATGACCGCAGCCACCACGAGCAGCAGCGCCCGACGACGCCGGACATCGAGATCCGCTTCCGACGTCTCGCCCCCGGGGGCGTTCACCTCACGACAGCGAGGCCGCGATCACGAGCGCCACCGCGATCTCCGAGCCCATCGCCACCACGGCAGCCGGGTCGAACTCCGGCTCGGCCACCAGCTCGCGCAGCTTGACCGGCAGGGCCAGATCGAGCAGCAGGAAGACGATCGTGGAGGCCACGATGCCCGTCAGGCCGTAGAGCACGGCATCGAGCAGTCCCTCGTCGAGGGCATCGGGGGCGGTGAACACCGCGCCGCCCACGATGATGCCCACGGCCACGAGCTTGCCGGCCACGAGCAGCGCGGCGTTGAGGTTGTCGGACACCTGGGTGCGCAGGTGGCCCGGCGTGAGCACGTCGACCACCATGAAGCCGGCGACCATGATCGCGAGCGACACGCCCAGCCATGCTGCGATGGGTCCGAGGTCGTTGATGAAGTCTTCCACTGGATCTCCCTGTCTCCCGCTACTTGCCTGAGCCGGATCCGCCGCCGCGGAAGCCGTTGCCGGTGTCCGAAGACCCGTTGTTGGAGCTGCCGCCGCCGCCGTAGCCGCCCATGCGATTGCCCCAGGCGGCGCTGGCCAGGAGCACGCCCGAGTGGCGACGGTACGCCTGGTCGTTGTCCTTGTAGAGCACCACCTCGGACTTGCCGTTCAGCTCCGAGACCCAGACCGTGCCGCCCGGGTACAAGAGGAACTGGTCGGTCCCCCCGGAGCTGCGTTCGTCGGGGCGAGCCTTGGCGGCGATGACGTCGGCCACCTCGGTGGTGGAGCCGGTGGACTCCCACACCCCGTCGGACCCGGTGACGTCGAGGCCCTCGGGCGGGGCGCTGAGCCTGGTGAGCGAGGGCAGGCTGTTCAGCTCCTTCGCCAGGTCCGGGCCGGAGGCCTTCTTGGAGCACGCCGCTCCGGTCAGGCCGACCAGCACGACCAGCACCGCCACCACGGCGAGGCGCCTGCGTTTGGACAGGTGCTTCACGCAACCTCCCTGAGCTCGATGATCGACGTGGTGGCCACCACGTGCGGCGTGGCACCCGGATAGAGGTGCCAGGTGGACCACGCGAGCGTGGCCGGGGGGCCGGAGGCCACCGCGAGCCCGGTGAGGGCGTCGGGGTGGCCGGGGAAGCCCACGGTGAGGGCGTCGCCCCGGCCGCTCAACGTGCGGACGTGGCGGGCGGCGTCGGTCACCGCGCCGTGGCCGTCGCGCCGCTCGCTGGTGAAGCGGCAGCCGCCGGGCTCGAGATCGACCGCATGGGCGGTGGGCAGCGAGTACGGGTCCACCGGCTCGGCGTCGAGCGGCGACCCGGTGGCGCACGCCACCGTCTCCACCAGTGCGGGACGGCCGTGGAGGAGGAGCGTGACCCGGTGCGACGCCGCCAGCACCTCCAGGACCAGCACGCGATGGGGCCCGACCGGGACCCGGATGGCGGCCACGGCGGGGAGCGCGTTGGGGCCCAGGTGGAGGCGCAGCGCGTCGCCGATCACGTCGGCAGGGGGCACATCGACCGAGAGGAGGCTCATGAGGTGGTGAAATGGGCCGACGGTCGAGCCCGCCAGGCAACGGCGGGAGTCTACGCACAGGTCGGAGGGAGGAGAACGATGGGTGTCGGCACACGGTTCCTC
>DAIMFV010000078.1:0-13713 GCA_036724365.1 Acidimicrobiales bacterium
CGCGGGGCGGGGGCCCCCACGGAGGCGGGGGTGGACGGCATCCGCCCGGGGGGGGGGGCCCGCTAGGGCCGGGCCCCGGGGGGGCCCGCCCGCCTGCTCGACGTGGCCCGCCTGCGGGCCGAAGCCCACCGGCTGGGCATCCGCGAGATCAACGTCACCAAGGGCCCGGCCTTCGGCGGGCCGGCCTGGACGGCCCGGGTGTCGCCCCTCCGCCTCAAGACCAGCCAGACCATCCGGCTCGGCCGGCTGTTCAAGGGCTCGGTCTACAAGGAGGACGCCGGCCAGGTGGTCTTCCCCATCGCCAAGACCCCCGACCTCACCGGCACCATCGTCGAGCTCCTCCGCCTCCTCGTCCCCCCGGGCGAATGACCGGCAGGGACCTAGAGCACAGGTAGGTCGGTTCGCCTGGTGGGCTCGTCTCCTAGGGCCCGGTCCATCCGAGTTGGGCGAGGAGCTGCTTGCGTAGGCGTGCATCTTCCGCGGCCTCGTCGTGTTCGTTCCACCCGGCGCCGAGCACTGCGACCTCATCGCTGTCGGTCCCTCGGCGGTGGTGGTTTCTGTCGTCGTGCCGGTGGTCTCGCGGTTGGCCGGCCTCCGCTGGGTGAGGAACAGGCGCGGGCGCGACGGCTCGGGTCGCCGGCGGACCGGGAGCCATGGTGTGGGTCGGTGCGTCGGTCGCGGGATTGACCGCGGCACTCACGGCGGGTGAGGACGCAGCCGGGTCCGGGAGTTGGGTGTGGTGGGCGTCTTCGAGAGGCGGATGGACGGCAGGATGGCCGAGGGGGCAGGGCCGCTGGGAGCGCAGGAGCCGGTTGCGGCGCCGGATCCAGGCTCGGGTGGAGCGGGGCAGGTGGCCGGGGCCGTAGAGGCCCCGGCCCAGGCGCACGACGCGGCCGTGCGCGACCTCCCACCGCAGGGCGTCGGACACGGTCTTGGATGGCCGCCCACCCACCACCAGCCCCTCGGCATGTAGCAGAGCCAGGATCTCGGCCACCCGCAACGGCCCGTGGTCGAACAACAGCTCGGTGAGCACGTAGCGCTGTCCCCGCCCCCACAACTGGATGCACCCCACTGGTTCCATGCGTTCATCATCGTCAGGGGGTGTGACAACGAAGCCGCCGCCAGCGAGACGCCCGCCGCGGGAGCGCGGAACCCCTTGAGCTCCACACCCCGTACCACCGGGAGGGACGTTCGGGGTGCACCGCAGTGGCGGGTGACGCGCCCGCGGGCGCGCCGCCGAGGCGCGGGATTGGGGAGCTTCGTGGTCGGTGCGGTGCAGCGTGGCAGCGACACTCACCTGACCACGTGGGCGTGGTCGGGTGTGGGGCCGCTGCTCAACGAGTTTGTCGCTCCAACGCTGCACGGGCGGGTGCACCCTTGCCCGTGGGCCGGAGGGCAGAACAGGATTATGAGGACGTCGACGCGCCCGCGGGCGCGCCGCCCCTTCGCCTGCCCACCGAGCGCTGGTGATGCCGGGCCCACCAGTGACATCGACCTGCTCTACGAGCTTGAGCCGGGAGCCCGGCTCGGGTGGAACATCGAGACGCTGACCGACGAGTTGGCCGAAGTCATCGGCCGGCCAGTCGACCTCGTGTCTCATCGGGCCCTGAACCATCGTCTCCGAGCCATAGTGCTGGCCGAAGCCCGTCCCTTCTCTGCGCCGTTAGGTCCGTCTCCTCGTAGAGAAGCTGGTGATTTGAGGTCTTCGAGGCGAACGCGAGGGTCCTGACCTCGGGGCGACGGGCAACGTTGTTGTCGTCCGATCGGGGTGGTCGGTGCTCTCTAGGGTCGTGGAGGTCATGGTCGAAACGACACGCAAGGAGGCGTTCTCGGTCTTCGTGATCGACGCTGAGCCGCGGCTGCGGCGGGCGCTCTGCGCCATGCGCGGGCCGGCGGCCGGTCGGGACGCCGTGGCCGAGGCACTGGCGTGGGCGTGGGAGCACTGGGACCGGGTCCAGGCCATGGAGAACCCGGTCGGTTACCTGTACCGCGTCGGTGTGAGCCGAACACGCATCCGGCGGCTGGAAGCAGTTTCGGTCCCGGAGCCCGTGAG
This sequence comes from Acidimicrobiales bacterium, assembly GCA_036724365.1. Lineage (GTDB taxonomy): Bacteria > Actinomycetota > Acidimicrobiia > Acidimicrobiales > Iamiaceae > Aquihabitans. Next base: position 2,054 of record DAIMFV010000078.1, read on the forward strand.
CACCGGCACCGGCCACGCATCCGTCTTCGAGCCTGGACTGGGCCCGGCGCTGGCCCGCCTGACGGAGCGCCAGCGAACGGTGGTGGTGTTGGTGCACGGCTGCGGCTGGAGCTACACGGAGGTTGCGGCGGCGCTGGACCTCTCGAAGTCGGCGGTGGGCACGCACGTGGCCCGCGCCATGGAGCAACTGCGAAGCGACCTGGGGGTCGAACCATGAGCACCGAACTGGAAGATCGCATCCACCAGTGGGTCGACGGCGCGGTCGCCGGCGTGGCGTCGGTGACCGTCGACGAGGTTCTGGCTCTCATCCCGTCGGCGAGCTCGCGCTCTCAGCCGGGGGACCGCCGGCGCCGTTGGTTGGTGCCCTCGGTGGCCGCGGCCGTCGTGGTTGTCGCCGGAGCGCTGGCGTTCGCCGTCCTCTCCGGTGACGCCGAAGGTCCGGCGGTGCTGACTGTTTCGTCCTCCCCCGAACCAGAGGCAGGCACCGGGCCTGACCCGACCTCGGTCGAGGGAGCCGCCGCCGAGCGGTGGGAGACGTTCGTCGAGCCCAACTTCGGCTGGCCGTGGGAACAGCCGGTGGCGTGGCCCAGCCAGTCCCAGCGCGACTACTGCGGCGAGGGCGATCGCAGCGGCATCACTTCGACATTGGTCACCAACACGGAGCGCCGGTACTCCCATCCGTCGATGGACCCGCGGGAGCTGTACGAGTCCGGCTGTGATGCGGCCGCTCGTGGTTGGCTCCTTCCCGATCCTCTGCCCAGGGGATTCGTCGGTGTGGAGGTCGTTGCCCCTGGGGACATGGGGCCAGTCCCGCCGCCACGCCCAGACAGCGCCTTCCCGTTGGACGTTGGCGGTTTTGCCGAGGCACCCACAGACAGGGTGCCAGGCGGTACCAGCCGGACAATGTCCGTCGTTGTCGAACGTTGGAGCTACACGGTCACGCTCTACGAGGGCTCCGACGTGAGCGTCCAGGATCGTGCGGCGCTCGCTCGGCTGATCGGCTCGATCGAACCGACGGACCTGCCGCTAGCGGAGCCGATCACGTTCGGCTGGATGCCCGAGGGGGCACGAGCGCACGGGGGTCTGACGGACCCGACCGTTGCGCCCTACGCGAGCCTGGACTTCCCGGATGAGAACGGGACGAGTGACCCGGATCTGAGCCTCCAAGTCCGCCTCGATACTGCACAGCTGCCCCTGCAACTCCTGCGACTGGACCTCGATTCGCCAGAGCCGGTGAGCCCGCCCAACGTCGAGCGGGACGTGCCGGTGGAGCGAACGCGGATCAAGGTTCGCGGCGTTCCGGCCGTGCTGGACCACTGGGCGTACGGAGATGCCCGCTACGTACGGGTCGCCTTCCTCGACTACGACACCCTCGCCGTCGAGGTCACCGCGCACGGGCTCTCGGACGACGACGTGCTCCGGATCGTCGAGGAGCTGGAGCTGGTGGCCGTCGGCGGGCCCTGACTGTGGCCCAGCGGTCCGCTCGGCGGCGCGCTACTCGTCGATGAGGGTGCCGTGGTTGTAGGCGTCGTAGGCGGCGAGGTCGAGGAAGCCGTGGCCCGAGTAGTTGAACAGGATCACCTTCTCCTCGCCGGTCTCCTTGGCGGCCAGGGCCTCGTCGATGGCGGCCCGGATGGCGTGGGCCGTCTCGGGGGCGGGGAGCTTGCCCTCGGTGCGGGCGAACAGGGTGGCGGCATCGAACACCTTGGACTGGGGGCACGCCACCGCCTCCATGCGGCCGGACTTCACCAGGGCCGACACGATCGGGCTGGCGCCGTGGTAGCGCAGGCCGCCGGCGTGGATGGACGGCGGCATGAACTGGGCGCCCAGGGTGTACATGGGCAGCAGGGGGGTGAGGCCGGCGGTGTCGCCGAAGTCGTAGTCGAACCGGCCATCGGTGAGCGTGGGGCACGACGTGGGCTCCACCGCCACCAGCCGCACGTCCTCGTCGTTCATGAACGGGAAGGCGATGCCGCCCAGGTTGGAGCCGCCGCCGCACGAGGCCAGAACCACGCTGGGCCCGTCCTCTCCGGCCATGGCGAGCTGCTCCTTGGCCTCCAGGCCGATCACCGTCTGGTGGAGCAGCACGTGGTTGAGCACCGACCCGAGGGCGTAGTGGGTGTCGGCCCGGCCGCCGGCGTCGGCCACGGCGTCGCTGATGGCCATGCCCAGCGAGCCGGGGCTGGACGGGTCGTCCACCGGCGAGGGCACGCACTCGGCGCCCCAGGTCTCCATGAGCATGCGGCGGTAGGGCTTGGCCTCGAAGGAGGTGCGGACCATGTACACCTTGCACTCGATGCCGAACTGGGCGGTGGCGAAGGCGAGCGACGTGCCCCACTGGCCGGCGCCGGTCTCGGTGGTGATGCGGGTGATGCCCTCGGCCTTGTTGTAGTACGCCTGCGCCACCGCGGTGTTGGGCTTGTGGGAGCCGGCGGGGCTCACCGACTCGTCCTTGAAGTAGATGCGGGCGGGCGTGCCCAGCTCCTGCTCCAGGCGCTCGGCGCGCACCAGCGGGGTGGGGCGCCACAGCTTGAGGATGTCGATCACGTCGCCGGGGATGTCGACCCACGGCGCCGTGGTCATCTCCTGTTCGATGAGCGCCATCGGGAACAGGGGCGCCAGGTCGTCGGGCCCCACCGGTTCCCTGGTGCCGGGGTGCAGCGGCGGCTGCATGGGCTCGGGCATGTGGGCCAGGGCGTTGAACCACGCCGTGGGCATCTGATCGGCAGTCAGGTCGAAGCGCATGGTCCGGAGCGTACGACTGCGAGGATTCCCGTGCCGGCTGACCCGGTGGCGGCTTTCAGGACGGGAGGCGGTCCCAGTAGGTGCCGTCGAGCATGGCCCGCAGGGTGGCCCGGTGCATGATCATCTCGTCGGGGTCGGTGGGGCGCACCGCGTCGCCGAACAGCACGGCCCGCTCGGTGACCCGCCGCATGATCACGCCGTGGCGCATGGCGGCGTAGGCCTGGTACCAGCGCAGGTCGCTCACCTCGCGTCCGGTTTGCTCGCGGTAGAGGTGGGTGACCGTGCCCGCGGTGAGGAAGTCGGGCAGGCCGGCCACGCCCAGTTCTTCGGCCAGGTCCTGGAAGAAGCGGTGGAGGTAGGTCATCCACCCCAGGTCGACCTCGGGCGGCGCCACCGCAGCCATCTCCCAGTCGAGGACGGCGGTGACCTCGAAGTCCTCGAAGAGCATGTTTCCGATGCGGGCGTCGCCCCACGACAGGCGGGCCTCGGTGGTGGTCGGGCAGGTGTCGCGGAGCCAGGTGAAGCACTCGTCGAGCAGCGGTGAGCGCTCGCCCTCGGTGGTCCATTCCCGGTACTGGTCCCACCAGTCGAGGTGGCGGGCCAGCGCGGTGTCGCCGGCGACCGGCCGGGTGAGGTCGTGGTGGTCGAGGAAGGACAGGGCGTGGGTGTCGGTGGTGATGGAGTGGACGGCGCTGACGGCGGCCACCGAGGTCCGTTCGATGCGGGCCCGGTCCTCGGTGCTGCCATCGGTGACCCAGCAGTCGCCGAAGGTGTACGGGAGGATGTCGGGCGGCACGATGCCGTCGACCCGGCCCATCACCAGGAACGGCGCCCCCACCACCTGGGGATCGGGTTCGAACCAGAGGGTGGGCGGCACCGGGGCGCTGGTGGCCTCGCCCACCAGGCGCATCACCTCGAACTGCATGCCCAGCTCGTAGCTCGGGAACACCGGCAACTTGTCGAGCTCGGGTTCGATGCGGGCCACGCACCGGCGTTCGACCGAGGTCCCGTCCTCCATGGTGGTGACGGTGAAGAGCAGCGTCTCCGACGACATGCCGTTGCTGGCGGGGCTGGTGACGTCGCTCACCTCGGGGCTCGAGTCGGGGTCGAGGACGGTGGCGAGCCACGCCTCGATCCGCTTGGCGAGGGCGTCGAGGTCTCGGGTGGAGGTGGTGAGCCCCCCCTCGGGGTCGGTGAGTTCCACGGGGTCCCCTCCCGTCGTCTGCGGGGACGTGGTCCCCGTCGAGCCGGAGCATCCGGCGGAACGGAGGGTAGCCACCTACGGGATGCGGCGGATAGGGCCGTCTCCCGGTTGCACTGCTCGCCCCGTCGGGGGTCGTCACGGCCCGGGGAGGATCCAGTCCTTGGCCCAGAGGGTGCGGGGTTCGGCGGCGAGGTCGACGGTGGGGTCGATCCAGCGGCGCGCCGGGCGGCCGTTGAACGACAGCCAGGCGTCGACCCGCACCTCGACGCGGTGGCCGCGGGCCGCCTCCTCGTCCCGAATCGCCCGGGCGGCCTGTTGGATCAGATCGGGCTCACCGCTCATCACCCGGATCTGGTTCGGCGTGTACAGGGCCTCGGCATCAGCGGTCCAGGTGCGGCCGCTGGTCGGTTCGGACACGACGAAGGTGACCGACCCGCTGCGCTCCACCAACAACACGTTCCACCCGAACCGGTAGCCCTCGGTGGTCCAGCGGTGGTCGCCGGGATAGGCCAGGTGGCGCAGCGGCAAGGCCACCTGCACCGCCACCCAGCAGGCGGCCGCGCCCAGCACCAGGGGTCGGACCCGGCGGGGCGGTGCCGCCGACACCGGCGGTGCGGGCGCGGTGGTGGGCGGGTGGGCGGAGGCGACGGGTGCGGCCTCGTCCGTGCCGTCGGCCTCGGGGTGGCGGGCCAGCAGAGCCCGGGCCCCACGACGGGCCCGCACCGGCCAGTCGGGCTCCCAGAACACGGTGGACACGGCGATCATCAGCCACGGGAACACCCCGATGGGGAACAGGACCCAGGTGGCCACGTGGAACCCCACCAGCGCCACCCAGGCGAACGGACGGCTGCGGCGCCACAGCAACCCGGCGACCACGAGGCAGTCGTACCCGGCCCCCGCCACGGCCAGCAGGTGGGCGGTTGCCGGCTCCGCCAGCAGGGGGCCCACGACCGGCAGGTCGGCGCGCGCCGGCAACCACAGCTCGAGCGGCAGGGCGTGGACCAGCCAGTCGGGCTGCAGCTTGGCCAGGCCGGCGAAGCAGTAGACGACGGCCACCTGGAACCGGATCAGCCAGACCCAGCCGGCGGCCACCTGCGGCCGGCCGTCGAGTGGGGCGACCACGGCCAGCACGGCCAGCAGCGTCACGAACCAGTAGTGGTTGAGGTAGGTGGTGGCGTCGATGGCCTCGATCCACCCGAACGTGACCACCAGGAGCGCGGCGAACCAGCGGTGGGCCCGACCCGTGATCAGCCCGATCCCGGCCACGGCCACGCCGAGCAGCAGCAGGCGGATGCCCAGCGGCCCGGGCTGGGGCACCCAGTCGAGGCCCAGGTAGGTGAACCGGTGGCGGGGCCGGCTGTAGAGGCTGTCGGCCCACCCGCAGGTGGGCGGTCGGGCCGCGCTGGCCAGCACCCCCACGCCCAGGGCCCCCCCCCCCACCCCCAGCGACGCCCCCGACCCCCGGGCCGCCGCCCGCTCGGTCCAGGTCGGTGGTCGTCCGGACGGGCCGGTGGCGTGGTGATTCGTGGGTCGCGCCCGCACGTTGTAAGGTTAGCTTTACTTCCTATGGAAACCCAGCGATCAGGAGTGCAGGCATGAGGGTGAACCGTCTCGGTCGGGTGTTGGTGGCGGGGCTCGTCCTGTCGGTCGCCGGCTCCGCCTGCTCGGGCAGCGACGACGACGCTGACGGGGGCGCCTCCTCCACCACCGTGGTCGGGTCGTCCACCACCGCGTCCACCGGCCCGGCGTTGGCCCTCACCGCGGCCGACGCCTCGGCCGCCGCCACCACCTACGCCGACGTGGTGTTCGCCTCCTACCGGGACACCGTCGCCGCCACCACCGAGATGCAGACGTCGATCCGGGCGTTCACCACCACGCCCAGCGAGGCCACCCTGGCCGCCGCCCGCCAGACCTGGGTCCGGGCCCGCGAGCTGTACGGGCCCACCGAGGTGTTCCGCTTCTACGACGGCCCGATCGATGCGCCCGAGACCGGACCCGAGGGTCGGATCAACGCCTGGCCGCTCGACGAGTCCTACATCGACTACACGGCCGAGACCCCCGAGAGCGGCATCGTGAACGACGTGGCCGGCGTGCCCGACATCACCACCGAGGTGCTGGTGGCGGCCAACGAGCAGGGCGGCGAGACCAACATCTCCACCGGCTGGCACGCCATCGAGTTCCTGCTCTGGGGCCAAGACACCGACCCCGAGGGCCCCGGGGCCCGCCCGGCCACCGACTACGCCACCGCCCCCAACGCGGCCCGCCGGGCCACGTACCTCAACCTCCTGGCCGACCTCCTGGTGGCCGACCTCACCTCGGTTCGAGACCAGTGGAACCCCGAGGGCGGCCCCTACCGCACCGAGTTCCTCGCCGATCCCACCCTGGCCGTGCAGCACATCCTGCGGGGCATGGGGGCGCTGTCGTCGGGCGAGCTGGCCGGCGAGCGCATGGCCGTGCCCTACGAGACCAAGGAGCAGGAAGACGAGCACTCCTGCTTCTCCGACAACACGCTCAACGACATCATCGGCAACGCCCGGGGCGTACGCCTGGCCTACACCGCCGAGTACGAGGGCGTGCAGGGTGACTCGTTGTCCGCGGTGGTGGCCCGCCTGGCCCCCGAGGTCGACGCCGACCTGCGCAAGCAGCTCGACAACAACGTGGCCGCCGCCGAGGCGCTGCCCGGGCCGTTCGACCAGATGATCCAGCGGGACGACGACGATCCCGGTCGGGTGGAGCTGCTGGCCCTGGTGGAGGACCTCCAGGACCAGGGCGACGCCATCGCCGCCCTGGCCTCGTCGCTCGGGCTCGACATCAGCATCGAGATCTGACCGATCGCGTCGTCCCGGTGGGCATGAGCTGATGTCGACCCTGCGCAGGATCCGGTCGCCCCTCGGCGCGCCCCGGGGCCGGGCCGGTTTCGTGGACCCGGCCCGGCGGACGTCGACCCTGGTGGCCCTGGCGTTGCCGGGCCTGGCGCTGTGGGGTCTGCTGGTCGCCGGGTGCAGCAGCGAACCCGACCCGTCCGCCGTCCCCACCAGCTCCACCCGGGTGCTCACCAGCGAGGAGCTGGCGCGGTCGGGGGGTGCCGCCACCGTGTTCAACGACGGCGCCGGTGCGTTCGAACAGCCGGTCCCCGGTCTGAGCAGCCGGGACCGCCGCACCTTCGCGGTGGGCAACAGCCTCTTCAACCAGAACTGGGTCACCGCGCCATCGTCCACCACCGGACGAGATGGACTGGGCCCGCTCTTCAACGCCCAGACCTGTTCCTCGTGCCACTTCCGCGACGGCCGGGGTCAGCCCCCGGCCACGCTCGATGACCCGGTGCGGGGCCTGCTGGTCCGGCTGAGCGTGCTCGACGAGGAGGGTGAGCCCGTGTCCCACCCCGAGTTGGGCGACCAGTTCCAGGACCGGGCGGTGCAGGGCCTGGACCCCGAGGGCAGCGTGCTCATCACCACCACCGAGCAGCCCGGTACGTTCGCCGACGGCACGGCGTACTCGCTGGCCGTGCCCCGCTACGAGCTGGTCGACCAGTCCGGTGAGCCGGTGGATGACGTGCTGGTGTCGCCGCGGGTGGCGCCCCCGGTCTTCGGCGTGGGCCTGCTGGAGGGCATCGAGGGCGATTCGATCGTGGCGGCCGAGGACCCCGACGACGCCGACGGCGACGGCATCTCGGGCCGGGCCCACTGGGTGACCGGAGCCGACGGCCAACGGGTGTTGGGCCGCTTCGGCTGGAAGGCGGCGGTGCCGACGGTCGAGGCCCAGAACGCCGGCGCCTTCAACGGCGACATCGGGGTCACGTCGTCGCTGCACCCCGACCAACCCTGCACCGAGGCCCAGGCGGGCTGCCGGGACCGACCCGACGGCGGAAACCCCGAGCTGTCCGACGACAAGCTGGCCACCGTCACCTTCTACACGCGCACCCTGGCCGTGCCGGCCCGGCGACAGGTCCGCCAACCGGCCACCGACCGCGGCGAAGCCGTGTTCGCCCGTCTGGGCTGTGCGTCGTGCCACACCCCTGAGCAGCGGTCGGGCCCGTCGGAGGTGACGGCGCTGTCCGAGCAGACCTTCCGGCCCTACACCGACCTGCTGCTCCACGACATGGGTCCGGCCCTGGCCGACGACCGCCCCGACCGCGACGCCTCGGGATCGGAGTGGCGCACGCCTCCGCTCTGGGGCGTCGGCCTGGTGCCGGTGGTGAACGACCACACGCGCTACCTGCACGACGGGCGGGCCCGAAACCTCGCCGAGGCGGTCCTGTGGCACGGTGGGGAGGCCGAGGCGGCCCAGCGCCGCTTCACCGAACTGCCCGCCGCCGACCGGCGGGCCCTGTTGGACTTCCTGGAGTCGTTGTGAGACCTGTGACCTCTGCCCGGCGGGTGTCGGCGCTGGTGCTGACCGTCGCCCTCGCCGCCGGCACCGTCGTCGGCTGCTCCGGCGACGACGACCCGTCCGGGACGGGCGGGTCGCAGCCGGCCACCACCGTGCCGCAGGCCGACACCGGCGAGGTGTTGGCGGCGGTGGTCGACGGCGTGATCACCCCGGGGTACGTCCGCCTCACCGTGTCGCTGCGGGAGTGGGCCGACGCCCTGGGTGCGCTGTGCACCACCCCGGGCACCGACCCCCTGGAGCGGGCCCGGCAGCTCTGGCGGGAATCGGTCACCGCCTACGAGTCCACGGTGGCCTACGAGGTGGGACCCGCCATGGATCTGCGGCTCATGAGCGATGTGGGCTTCGCCCCGCGGGTGGCGTCGATCGATGTCCTGCTCGCGGGGGCCGACCCGGTCGACGTGGCCACCATGGCCGATCGCGGGGCCAACGTGCGGGGCCTCTACGCCGCCGAGCACGCCCTGTTCGGCGAGCCGGCCGCCGAGCTCGCCACGCCGTCGGGGGCGCGCCGGTGCCAGTACCTGGCGTCGGTCGCCACCCTCTCGGCCGAGGCGGCCACCGCGGTGAGCGATGCGTGGGCCACCGGCGACGCCCGGGCCACGTTCCTCGGGGCCACCGGTTCCGATCCCGACGACGCCCTGCCCCAGCTGCTCAACTCGGTCACCCACGCGGTGCAGGCCGTCGACGAGGAGGGCCTCCGGGACGTCGCCGCCGCCGAGACCTACGACGCCCTGCCCGACGGCCGCCGCGACGGGGCCGGCTCGTTCGGCCTCGGCCGCCAGCGGGCCCGACTGCAGGGAGCGGTGGTCGTCATCGGCTCGTCGGCCACCGGCCTGGTGGCGGTGGTCGCCGAACGCTCCTCCGAGACCGCCGAGCGCCTGCAACAGGCGGCGGAGGCGGCCGACGCCGCCGCCGACCAGCTGCCCGACGCGGTCGCGGCGGCCTTCGGATCCGATGACGGCGCCATGGCGGTGGACACGGCCGCCGATGCGGTGAGCGCCCTGAAGGTGCTGCTCGCCACGGAGGTGGCCAGCCAACTCGGTGTCACCATCACCCTGTCCGACAGCGACGGCGACTCGTGAACCCGACCGCCGGTGGATCCAAGCCGCGGTGGGCCGCCATCCTCCCCGCGGTGGTGGCCGTGGTGGCGTTGGTGGTGGTGTTGGTGGTGGCCCTCCGGCCCGGCGACGACCCCGCGCCCCTCGACGCCGACGATGCCGCCGGGTTGGCCGCCCCGAACCCTGCCGCGCCACCGGTGGCCATCACCTCCTCGGCCCCCCGGTACGGGTCGCTCCAGCACCTGGTGGCGGCATCGGAACTGATCGTGGAGGCCGAGGTGGTCGACTCGGCCCAGGGTCGATGGTTCGGTGAGCCGTCCACGGCCGGGGGCAGCGGGCGGATCCTGTCGCGCCTGGTCACCCTGCGGGTGGACCGGGTGCTGGCCGGCCCCTCCCCACCGGGCGGCGAGGTGCTGGTGGAGGAAGAGGGGTGGAGCGAGGACGGGGCGCCGCTGGTGGTCGACGGACTCGGTACGGCCGCGATCGGCGACCGGGGGTTCTGGTTCCTGGTGCCGGGCGGCGACGCCGACGTGGGCGCCTACCTGGTGGTGAACTTCCAGGGCCGGTACCTGGAGCGCGGCGGCCGCCTCGAGGGGGCCGCGCCCGACACCACCGCCGGGGCCGACGCCTACGGGTTCGACCTGGTGGCCGACGTGGAGGCGATGTCGCCCGACGAGTTGGTGACCGCGGTGGCGGCATCGGACCTGTCGTCCTCGGCCGGGGCCCACCCGCTCGACGAACCAGCCGGGTAGGCCAGCACCGGCCCGGTCACCGCGATCCGGGTGCGGTCGCCCACGGCCGGCAGGAGCGACGACGGCCAACGGGCCGGCACCCGGACCCCGGCCACGTCCAGCACGACGGTGGCGTCGGGGCCCAGGAAGGTGACCTCGACCACCACGGCGTCGACGTTGTGGACCGGATCGATCCCGCCCGAGGCCGGCTGGACCTGCTCGGGTCGGAGGAACACGACCGGCTCGCCGTCGGGGGCGTGGTCGGTGTCGGGGGCCAGGTCGAGTCGGCCGAGGACCGTCTCGACCTGGTGGTCGCCGACCCGACGTCCGGTGAGCAGCACGGCGTCGCCCAGGAAGCCAGCCGTCCAGGCGTCGACCGGCCGCCGGTACAGCTCGTGGGGCGGGCCCACCTGCACGATCTCACCGGCGCGCATCACGGCCAGGGTGTCGGCCATGGTCATGGCCTCCACCTGGTCGTGGGTGACCAGCACGCTGGTGGTGCCGGCGGCCCGGAGGGTGGCGGCCACCTCGGCGCGGATCGAGGCCCGCAGTCCGGTGTCGAGGGCGCTGAACGGCTCGTCGAGCAGCACCAGGTCGGGGTCGGGGGCCAGGGCCCGGGCCAGGGCCACCCGCTGCTGCTGACCACCGGAGAGCTGGTGGGGCCGTCGCCGGCCGAGGCCGGCGAGGTCGACCAGGTGGAGCAGGCGCTCGACGCGGGCGGCCCGTTCGGCGCGCGGCAGGCGATGGAGGCCGAAGGCGATGTTGCGGGCGACGTCGAGGTGGGGGAACAACGCCCCTTCCTGGGGCACCAGGCCGATGGCGCGGTGTTCGGGGGTCACGTGGACCCCGGGCCCCTCGAGGATGCGGTCGCCCAGCTGCACGGTGCCGGCGTCGGGGCGATCCATGCCGGCCACGGTGCGCAGCAGGGTGGTCTTGCCGCAGCCCGACGGACCCAGCACGGCGAGGAGCCGGCCCGACTCCACCGCCACCGTGACCCCGGCGAGGGCCCGGACGGGTGCCCGACCGGCGAAGGTGCGATCGAGGCCCGTCACCTGGAGGCGGCTCATGCCCGTGACCGCCGGTCGCCGATGGTGGCCAGCACCGCGGTGGGGACCGCGGCCAGCACCACGATGGTGACGGCGTACGGCGCGGCGGCGGCGTAGGAGAGCGAGCTCACGTGGCTCCAGAGCCGGGTGGACAGCGTGTCGAACCCGGTGGGTCGGAGGAACAGGGCGGCGGGCAGTTCCTTCATGGCGGTGAGGAACACGAGCGTGGCGGCGGCCCCCAGGCCCGGTGCGGCGAGCCGCAGGGTGACCGCCGTCCAGGCCGCCAGGGGCCCGCGGCCCAGGGTGCGGGCCACGTCTTCCAGCGCGGGCGGTACCTGGGCGACCGCGGCCTGGATGGCACCGAGTCCGAGCGACATGAACAGCACCACGTAGGCGCCCACCAGGAGCGGGAGCCGCTGGTACATGGCGGGCACGGCCCGGATGCCGAAGAACACCAGCGACAGGCCCACCACCACGCCCGGGAGGGCGT